>NZ_JAVJUY010000039.1:0-20093 GCF_040220315.1 Fulvivirga sp. | reverse complement strand
ACACCGTCTTTCTTCGCACCATTGGTAGCAGATATCCACTAAATATGAATTTCATTATTGCTATTCTTTATAACATTTGCTTTACCGATTACAACATCCCGCATATTGCGCTCTGTCCATATGCCATCAACAATTGTCACTGATTTAAGACTGTCCGAAATATCATTACCCTGTATCATCAACTTAGAGATGCTTAGATTCAGATCATTCAGAGGTTTTAATTGTGAATCTTGTGCATATAATTGACTTGCAGCACTAAGACAGATACTAATGAATAAGGCAGCAAAGGTTTTCATAGCAATAAACTTATTGTTTTGGAATAAGTTACGAATTTTAATTAACATAATTTTTTAATAGGGCTTTGGAGTGAAAAACCTCATACTTAATGTTGAAACACCATATGCCACTAATTCCGTTATGTGAATAAAACTACCATCCCTTCATTCAATACAGCATTGACAACTCCCTAAATTGTAGTATATTCTCACTTAATTTAATCTGGCAGTACATTCTATCCATGAATATTGTCCAACATATTGTCAAAAGCGGGATAGCTAATGCTAAGAGTTATCAGGATAAAAGAGGCATCTTAATATCCAACTACATAAGTCTGATAATAAATGTAGCTGTACTAATGATTTATATCCTGGGGCTTATCTTTTTCAATGATTTGTCTTATGGTGTTTCAGGAATGCATCTTGTTATTGGTGTATTGGCATTTTCTTCCACAATATTCTTGAACAGACTAGGGTTTGATTACTTAGCCCGATTTTTAATTTGCTTACTACCGATTCTCTATTTGTGGTTTATTTTCATATCGCAAATGCCTGATTTACCATATGTATACCCAAGCATCTATGGTGCAATTCGAATATTTCTTCTCACATTCAGTACCATACCATTTTTAGTATTTTCTTACAGATCTCAATATTCGTTGATAGCCGGCATTTTACCCGGACTGATATCGGTGCTATTTTTTGAGCAGATTCTATCTGCTGTAAACCTCAGTTACTATACCCAAGGGCTACCACTTGAGGACTACCCGCTAATGCAAATGCGAACTATCATTGCCTACTTCATTCTAAATGCGGGTAGCTACACATTTCACCGCATCATCGTGAAAAATGACATGTATACTCAGAAGCTTTTGGAGGAGCTTGAAGAACAATCAAAACAATTAGAGCTAAAGAATGAAAAGCTCTATGAACTAAATAATACGCTAGACCAAAAGGTAAAACGTAGAACTACGGAAATAGAGAAAAAGAATATTGAACTAATAAATAAAAATGTAAGACTCTCTGAATATGCGTTTATTAACTCGCACAAACTAAGAAGCCCGCTAGCTTCTATCCTCGGACTGGTCAACCTATTTGAAACTCATATTCTGTCTGATGAAGAAAGAATTAAAATCATTGAGAAAATCAAAAAAGCCAGTGAGGATTTAGACCGTGTAGTAAAAGAAATTAACGCCATACTTGACGAGACAAAATAAACAAAGAAAGCTGCAGGTTTCCCCGCAGCTTTCGCCCTCAACACTAATCAATCTACCATGAAATCTTAGAATTTAATGGAAGCGCCAGCCATCAATAACATGCTGGTTCTGTCAGTTCCATAAAACTCTGCCTTTTCATCACCTAATAAGTTTCTTCCGTTTAGATATACATTAAAGTGGTTGTTGATCATATAATTCACTTTTGCATTTACGATTAAACGGCTGTCTATTTCACCCACAGTGGTAGCTGGGTTTACATTATCATAAAAACTATATTGATTTTGCTCACTCATAAAGTAAGGGTTAAAATTCACCGTTAGCTTTTCAGTGGCTTTCACGTTTAAGTAGAACCCACCATATACTGCAGGAGTTTGATCGTTCTCATCATCACTAAGATCTGCCAGTCCAAAAATGCTTTGGGATGATGCCAGGTTCTCAGATTCTGTTTTTTGGAATGTTACAAATGGCTTTAGCTGCACTTTTGAAGACGGCACATAATTAGCTGAAAGTGTAACACCATTTTGAACAGACTCAGCCGGCATGTTTACATACCTGAAGTAATCACCGCCAGGAGTATAAGGTGCCTGAGGTATGTCTACAATCAAGGCATTGGTATTTTCTGCTTGTTGTCTGAATAATTCAATATTCAATTCTAACTTATTGCTCAATTTAGTTCTATAACCTAATTCAAACATTTGAATCTGAAATAAATCTAGGTTTTTATCTCCCTGATAGTACAGGTTAGCAGGAGGTAATTGTACATCTAAAAAGTTGGGCCCTATAAATGATCCACTGTTAGATTTTGAAACAACTGCTCTAATCAAGTTCTTATCGTTAATGTCATAAGTTGCAGCAAATTGATAAGCAAAATACGCTTCGTCAGGTGAGTTAAATTTATCTACTCGACCGCCAGCAACCAATCTTAGTTTTTCAGTTACTTCAATGTCAGCCATTAAAGATCCGGCTATATTTTCTACCGTTTGCTCACCTTGAAATACGCCTATTGTACCCTGTGATAAATCCACATAATCTTCATTATTATATGCTGCACTTTGATAACTGAACCCCGGACGAACAGAGATTTTATCTGACAAATTCCAATTATATTCCAGATTGGCATCTACAATGGAGTAATCGTATTTTAACAATACCTGTGCGGCTCCCTTATTAAGGTCATCAAAACCTGTTGTATAAGAAAATCTACCGGCCAATCCACCTTTATTTACAGCTAAATTCACATATTCTGACTCATACACTGACTGTGAAAATGGAGTAGTAGTATTCTGTGTAAATGGCTTAACCACTTCAGCTCTTTGCAATCCTGTTTGTACTCCGATATTAAAATCTTCAGCAACCGCATAATCTAACATTAGGTTTACACCGTTTCTTTCTACACCTGTTTCAAAATTATCGTTACCCGGATCGCCATAAGCATTTTGCTGATACAAGAAAATTTCATCGTCTTGTCTGTCTCTACGCTGGAAGTTACCCGACACCTGAGCAGAGAATTTCTCATTGAATTGGTAGCCTAATCTAACACCTCCGATATACGTGTTGTCTGTTCCGGCTGAAACATTGGCATTAGCAATTACACCTTCTTGATCCACGTCTTTCGTAATAATGTTAATAACACCTGCTACTGCATTTGGTCCGTATAGCGGAGCTGATGGGCCTCTCACAACTTCTATTCGCTCAACATCTACTAAGTCTACTGGTAATGCTTCCCAGTTAGTTCCGCCTAAGTTGTAGTTAAATACAGGTCTGCCGTCAATCATTACCAAGGTAATTTGGTTAGCAGAACTTGTTCCGTCACCATATCTGTTAATGTTGTCGAAACCTCTTAAATGGATATCGTATGAACCGTTGGTCATTTCTCTTACAATAAGACCCGGCACCAAGCGTAATGCTTCTGGAATGCTGGTGGCTCCAGCATTATAGATTTCTTCCTTTGTTAGCGTAGAACTTGAAAGCGGTGCATCGAATAATGATTCCGCCTTTTTTGATACAGAATAAATATCTATATCCATTAACTCTTCGAGACTCAACTCGAAAATATCTTCTTCTTCCTGACCAAATGATGGTATAATAACCATTGCTAAGGCCATAGCTGTTAAAAATTTGATTGTGTTTTTCATGGTATTAATAAATTACTGGTTTGATTAGACAACAATGGCTAGACTGACAAGCTGACTGGCCACTTTGAATTGTGAATTGTCGATTGATTTTTTGTTTAGTTCAAATCGTATTTTGCCGTCTTTATGCACAAAATTGATATCGCTACCTTTTTGTGTCATGCCTGGTTTTTCTGAAACCACAACGGTTTTAGCTGACTTAGAAACTGATGAAATCAGATGGCTATTACTTTCAGGAATATAAACGAGTTCATACTTACCCGACTTGGAAGCATCTGTAAATACTTCAATGATAATTTTAGAAGAGGGGCTTGATTTTTTAGCGGCCATTTCTTTAAACGCTGCCACAATCTGTTCATCATTACCAAGGATACCGATGGTCACATTGCCATCGCTGTTAGGCCATTGAATGTATCTTGTAAAATTGTATACAAACAAGGTCTTGATCTTGCTTTCTGCATTTTGAGCCAGAAGAGGCATACTTATAGCCCACATTAGAATAAAGGCTGTTAAAAAGTTTAGTTTTTTCATGGTTGTATTGATTTAACTAATTACACGATGCAAACTTGTTAAACTATCATACACAGTTTTTAAGCAGTTTCACGTATTTTAAGGTCTAAGTGAAACACGTAGATATCATATTAAAACTGAAGGAATGACGCTAATAGTGGCTATTTACATGTTTTTAATGGCTATAACAGCCGGACTTCTTGTCTACCTTTTCCTGTCCAGGCGTTACAGAAAAATTCTAAATGCAACCCAAAACGAAAGCTACTTGGCCCAAAAAAGATATCAGGAATCAGAACGGATACTATCTTCCATGTATGCACACACAAAGGAATTTGTAGCCTTACTAAAAAAAGAAAAGAATGAATTGATTATCGTAAAGTTCCCTGAATCTTACTGGACTAAAATTCAAAGGCATACAAATTATATAAAAGAAGAGGTGGTAGGCAAACCATTAAAATGGTTGTATACAGAAATACTCCATTTAAACGCAGATGAAATTGCAGCAAGGCAAACAAAAATTTTAAAAACCCTCGTTGAGAAAAAACCAACCAGCTACCTGGAGAATTACAAAGACCCGGATGGCAAAAGGGGTTGGTCAAACTCTTCATTTATTCCATTGCTTGACGAAAAGGGTGAAATAGATTATGTACTCTTTACCTCCAAAGACATCACCAAAGAAAAAGAAGTGGAATCTCAATTACGATTTAATGTAACTCTCCTGGAAAGCATTTTAGATTACAGCCAGTTTGCTATTGTCTTGTTTAAGGATGGCAAAATTCATCAGATTAATAAAACCTTTACTTACTATTTTGATTATCAGCTACATGAAATAGTGGGCGAACCGGGTGAAATAATTGTACCCGAAAAATACTATCCTTTGCTTCAAAAAGTTCGTGATGGATTAATCAACGATTTTAAAGTTTTTCATCTGGGCTTAGAAGAAGATATTATGCTAAGACGTAAAGACGGTTCTGAATTTTATTGCGAAGTAAGTGTATATCCATTGCCGGTGGAAGGAACAAGGTACAGTGTTTTATCCATTGCCAATATTACTGAACAGCGAAGAATTAGAAATGAATTGAAAGAAAGTAAAGAGCAGCTACAGTCATTAATTGAAAATATGCCTGGTATGTTTTTTAGGCTGGGTACTGATGATGAATTTAGCCTGAAATATATAAGCGGAAATAGTGAAGCTTACCTTGGAATTAAAAATAGTGATATTAAAGAAAAGAATTTACGCGGCCGCGATGTGCTGCCAGATGAGTTCATTGTAAAATCCAGGGAGTATCTGAGCCAGTTAATGCAATCTGGTGGTAATGGTGAGATGACCTTACCCATTGAATATAATTCCGTTCAGAAATGGGTTAATGCTCGCTTTAAGCCTACAAAACTAAGTAGTGGTGAGCGAGTAATAGATGGGTTGTTATTTGATGTTACTGAACAGGTATTAAATGAAGAAAAACGGAAAAAAGCAGAAGAAAACCTAAAGAAAAGCCAATCCCGATTACTGGCTTTAATGGCCAACCTTCCTGGCATGGTCTATCGCTCTTCACATAAAGATGATTTTAAGCTTTCATTTGTTAGTGAAGGCTGTCTGGAGCTCACCGGCTATTCGCCAGATCAACTGAAAAATTCCAAATCTTCTATTTTCAATATCATTAAAGAAAATTATCATGATAAAATTAGAAGGGAAGTTGATGAAGCCATAGCTGAAAATAGGCCTTATAAATTATTCTATGAAATTGACACGGCAGCAGGCCCTAAATGGGTCTTCGACCGAGGCCAGGAAATAGAAAAAGGCTTTCTCGAAGGTATTATTATCGATATTACAGATCGGGTGGAATCAGAAGAAAAAATTGTGCAGACGATAATACAAACAGAAGACAGGGAACGAAGAAGAATTGCCAAGGAACTGCACGATAGCTTGGGTCAAAAACTAACTACTGTTTCGCTTTATTTCAATTCATTAAAAGATAAAGAACTTGAATATCTTGAGTTAAATGAACGGCTTGTAAAAGGATTAGGATTTTTAGAATTGGCAATAAAGGAGACTCGTAACATATCGCATAACCTTATGCCGAGAAATGTAGAAGATTTTGGCCTTAAATTATCGATAGAAAGTTTGGTGAATGAGTTGAATGCCATTTCTGACACTCGATTTTCGTTTTATGAGAATCTACAAAACAAAGACATCTCCGTACACTTAGGCCTGCACTTGTATCGGATAACGCAGGAAGCAATTAACAATGCACTTAAATACGCAGACGCTAAGCAGGTTGCTATTCAGCTTATGTTATATCCCGATCTAATCATTTGGTCGATTGAAGATGATGGGAAAGGTTTTGATATTGCACAACTGGAAAAAGAAAACCAGTTTGGCTTGGAAAGTATCAGACAACGTGCGCAGCTGTTATCGGGCACTGCCACAATAGATTCCCGCATAAACCATGGAACAAGCATTACGATTGAAATACCTTTTAAGAGCCATTATGTAATAGAAAAATGAAAATATTAATTGTTGATGACCATAAAATAGTTAGGGATGGAGTTAGGCTCTATGTTGAAAAACACCCAAAAGTTGAAGCCATTTCAGAAGCAAAAAACGGAAATGAGGCATTGGCATATTTGAGGCAACACCCAATTGACCTGGTATTGATTGACATTAACATGGACGTGCTAAATGGCATTGATTCAACTGCACAAATCAACAAAGAATTTAAAGATATTAAAGTAATTGCTTTAACCATGCACAACGATTATCACCATATTAAATCCATGATGGATGCCGGTGCTAGTGGTTATCTTTTAAAAAATTGTAATCAGTCAGAAATGATTGAAGCCATCGATCGCGTAATGGATAATGAGATTTTCTACAGCCCGGAAGTAGCACAAACGGTAATGAACAATCTTGCTAAGAAAAAGACAAGGCATACCAATTCTATACCATTAACCCCTAGAGAACTAGATATTTATAGACTAATTATGGATGACAAATCCAATCAGGAAATTGCCGATGAGCTGTTTATTAGCATTAGAACTGTGGAAGTACACAAGCGTAATTTAATGGAAAAGACAGGTGCCAAAAGCTCTGCAGGCCTGGTATTATATGCAGTGAAAAACAGAATTTTTGATGATATAATTTGAGCATATTCAATAGACTAAGTAATACACGTAGACTTTGAATTAAGGGTGTATCCTTACATAAGGATACATTTATCTACCGTGCTTTGCAGCTGTACTATTCAAGATGAGCTGCATTTATTTAATAAGCAAAAATATACACTTAGCAGAATTTCTAACAGAAGAAGGCTACCAGTGTGTTTGGTTTAACGACCAGCTCAATGTACTTATTCCTGCTGAATTTTCTACTAGTGTTGTGATTTATGACTCCTTAAGCTATGGCTATAGCATTCCTCAATTACTAAAAAACCATGCCACTGGATTAATCATATTGAGTGATTACCTCAGTGATTTTTATCTGAAAAATTTTAATGGTGAAAATCAGGCCATTTTACTGGTCCACAATTTCATTAATGAACTCAATGATGCCATTACTTCGGTAATGAATAGAAAAAACTATCAATCAAAAAAATTAATAACCAAACTTCAAGCGATTTAAAATTATGAAAGTAAATGTGCGCGAAAGAATCGAGAAAAACATATACTTCCTAGCAATAATTACTGTTACAATAGTATTAGTTAAAGTGCTTGAGTTTTTGAAGAAGCTTACCACTCTACTTTGGTAGCTGAAACACGATGTTGATGAATTAATTGACTTGGCTAATGCGGCAGCTTATCCTTCACCAACCCATAAGTATAAGTGCCCAACAATGCCGATGCAATAACTACCAGAATAACACCCACACCATTGCCCAACAATATAAACAATGGGCCTGGACATGCCCCGGTTAATGCCCAGCCAAGGCCGAAGATTATCCCACCGAAAAGGTATCTGGATATGCTCCTTTCTTTAGGTACTATCATGATGCTTTTACCATTAGCGTCTTTCATATTCGTGCGTTTAATAATTTGAGTAATAATAATCCCCAGCACTACAGCAGTACCAATTACACCATACATGTGAAATGATTGAAAGCGGAACATCTCATAAATTCTGTACCACGAGATAATTTCTGCCTTTGTTAGGGTAATCCCAAAAACAATTCCGATCAATAAATATCTTACTATTTTCATGTTCCTAAAGCGCTAACAAGTGAGGTAAAACCAAATAAGTAACAAACAGACCCCCTATAAAAAAGCCTATGACAGCAATTAGTGAAGGCCATTGCAAAGCGCTTAAACCGCTTATGGCATGACCAGAAGTGCACCCACCAGCATACCGTGTTCCAAACCCTACCAGAAATCCACCAACTACGAGCATGATTATACCCTTAAAAGTCAACAAAGACTCCCACGAAAAAAGTGTTTCTGGTACTATCTCGTTACCGGGATTTTCTATGCCGTAATTCTTAAGTTCTAGAATAGTTTCAGTAGAGATTCTCACACCTGAATCTGTGCTCAGCCAGTTAGCCGCGATAAAGCCGCCAATCATCATGCCTGAGGCAAAAATCAAATTCCATGTTTGAGCCCTCCAATGAAAATCGAAATACTCGCAATTTTTTCCCGCCCCAAAAATGGAGCACACCGTTCTGAGGTTTGATGATATACCAAAGGTATTGCCCAAATAGAGCAACATAAACATCACAAGGGCAATTATACTACCTGCCACATACCATGGCCAAGGCTCACTTACAACTTCTACCAATTCTTTCATAAAAAAATTTAATGCAACACATCCCGCTTGGGCTGTCCCACTTACTCTAACAACTAATTTTTGTTTTCTTCTAAAATGCCGTGTTGCGTGGCATATTCTTTTGACTGTTGGTCGGTTGAAGTAGGCCGACCCATTACCGCTGAATTAAGGGTTAAAAATATATTGTCCGCACCAATTTCGGCCATCAAGCCTGTTTTATGAAAAACATCCCTCACTGGGCCAATTACATCACTGAAAACAAGCGTGATTCCCCTGCCCTTCAAGTACCACAATATTTCACGAATTCCGTTAGCAGCAGTAGCATCAATCATACTCACAGGCCCTGCATCAATAATCACCCGCTCAATTTTAGGGTTAGTACTAACAGCACTTTCTATATATTCTTTCACAAACTGAATGTTAATAAATGTGATTGGAGCATCAACCCTCATAATTAGTAAATTATCCCACACCTCTAAGTCTTTGAAGCGTGCAAGGTTTCTGTATTCATTAAACCCTTTTAATTTACCTAATCTGGCTATATGCGGATAAGCAGTTCGATACAATAAAACCAAAATAGATAATACCACACCAGAGACTATTCCAGGCACCATACTAAAATTAAGCGTAATAAGTAAAGTGGCTAATAACAATGCAAAATCTACCTTACTATCATGCCATAGCTGTTTTATATAACCAAAATCAATTAGCCCTGAAACTGCTACCATTATTACTGATGCTAAAATGGCTTCTGGCAGGTAATAAAACAGTGGCGTTAGAAATAATAAGGTAATAGCAATTAAAACAGCACTAATAATAGAGGCCATAGGTGTTTTGGCACCTGCCTGAAAGTTAACTGCTGATCGTGAAAAACCACCTGTTACGGGATATGACTGAAATAAAGAACCTATTACATTCGCAGCGCCTAAACCTATTAATTCCTGATTGGCTTTTATCTTATGATCCCCACTTTTTGTTTCCAGTGCTTTGGCAACAGAATAGGCCTCCATAAATGCTACAATAGAAATGGTTAAAGCCAATGGCAGCAGTGAACTAACGGTTTCAAAACTAAATGACGGCCAAGTGAATGTAGGCAGGCCGCTTGGTATCTCCCTCACAACAGCCACTCCCGACTGATCCAATGAAAATACAACCACTATAAGAATACCTACAACTACAGCTATAAGTGCTCCTGGAATATTACTATTCACTCTTTTCACAAGCTTTATAAGCACAATACCAGCAACACCCAGTAGTAAGGTAACTAAATGTGTATCATTTATTTTTTGAATCGCATCCCATACAATTAAATAGACTTTATTGGTCTTTAATATTTCTACACCCATTAAGTATTTAAGCTGATTGAGGCCTATAATGATTGCTGCTGCTGAAGTAAAGCCATTAATCACAGGTTTAGATAGCAGATTGGTAATAAACCCCATTCGAAACATCCCGAGCAATAATTGAAAAAGGCCCATAAAAAAGGCCAACATAATGGCATAAGTAATGTATTGATCAGTGCCTTGAACCGCCATTACTGAAACCCCGGCTGCCACCATGAGTGAATCCATGGCCACTGGCGCTACAGATAATTGCCTGGAGGTGCCAAAAAAGGCATATACAATTTGCGGAACGATAGATGCATACAACCCATACACCGGAGGCAAACCAGCTATTAGCGCATAGGCCATACCTTGTGGTATAAGCATTACGCCTACGGTTAGCCCTGCAAATAAATCACCTTTTAAATGTTTACCTGAGTAGCTGGGAAGCCAATCCAATATGGGAAAGAATTTTCTCAATGGTCTCTATCTTATTTTTTTAACAAGTTGCAAAAATGATCATTGAGAATCTATGATTAAGTAACTAATGTTACATTAAGATAAAATGAGAATCTACAGCTGCAATTACCCTAATTAAATCTCCAATCAAGAATAAACCATGCTGTAGGGTGGCGCTCAAACCTGTCGGGTGAGTTTTTCGCATAATGATGCATAAGACCGCCTAACAAAGACAGGCGTTCGGTGAAACTATAATTCGCGCCTAAGAATAACCAGTTCCGATCGAAACCCACATTTTTTAAATCATCGCTAATGTTAAGGAAGAATTCATCAAATAAAACCAAAGCCCATTGATCATTGAAGGGTCTTCGGTACATGAGCCTGTATCTCAATCGATGACTAAAATCATAATCATCCACATCAAAAGAGCCATCTGTTTGCTGAACCAAATTGCCTTGCCAACGATGCTCCAATCTATACCGATGCGCTAAACTGAAATTATTGATTTGCTGGTTGAAAGTAACCTGTTCCCAGATATTATGTTCTGGTTTGGTATCAGGTAATGGATACTGGCCATAAGGATAGGTGCGAATATATGTATACCCTCCTGAATAGGTCACACTAACATTGGCATGATAATTAAAAAAAGGCCTGATTAAAAACTGCTGATCATCATTCAAGTAGTCATCAAAACGCATGTGCAATTCATTGCCAACATCCCATTTATCATTCAATTTGAAGGTGTTTATCATCAAAAACCAGATATCATCTCTACCATGAATCTCTTGAGAGAAGGCATTGAAATTTGAAGTAAGGGTCAATAGTGCAGCAAATAGGAATATGTTTTTCATCACGACAAGTTTCTGCAAGTTTCCATTAAACATCCAGTTAAACTGTAACAAATATTAGTTTTTAATTGCTTTGCTAGCCTCAATTACGTTCAAAACCACTAATTTCGTGGCCTAATTTTCGAATATGATTGTTTATAAATTTGGAGGTACCTCAGTTGGCAATGCTCAACGCATGCAAAAAGTAGCAGAGTTAATTACTTTGGATAATAAGTCCAAAGTGGTGGTTTTGTCGGCAGTATCAGGTACAACTAACACCTTGGTAGAAATTGGTGAGCTTTTACTCAAAGGCAGTAACGACACTGCCCTCAAACTCATTGAAAGCTTAAAGAACGATTACTTAAAACTTGTTGAAGAGCTTTACTCTTCGAGTGCTTCGAAAGATGAAGGCCTTGCCGTTGTAAATAAATATTTTGGTCAGATTGAGAACTTCGCCAATATCCCCGATTTTAATTTGGGTAACAATAAAACATTAGTGGCCTATGGTGAGATTCTCTCAACTAACCTGTTTGCGGCATACCTAAAAAGTAAAAATATAGTTTCTCAATTGTTGTCGGCTTTCGATTTTATGACCATTGATGAGGATGGTGAGCCAGAAATTGAAAAAATCGGTTCAAAATTAAAACCTTTAATACAAGATAAGCCACTTACCATTACACAAGGTTATATTTGTAAAAATCACTTAGGGCAAACTGATAATTTAAAACGAGGTGGTAGCGATTATACCGCTTCAATTATTGGTGCTGCCATAGGTGCAAAAGAAGTTCAAATCTGGACTGATATAGACGGAATGCATAACAACGACCCACGAGTGGTTGACAAAACTAGCCCGATAGAAGCTTTAACCTTCGATGAAGCAGCCGAGCTGGCCTATTTTGGTGCTAAAATCCTGCACCCAACATCTATTCTACCTGCCCAGAAATATAAAATTCCTGTTCGCCTAAAAAGTACTATGGATCATGAGGCGAAGGGAACGTTAATCGGTTTAGATTCTAACCAATCAGATATAAAAGCCATTGCTGCAAAAGACAATATCACGGCCATAAAAGTGAAATCTACACGTATGTTATTGGCGTATGGTTTTCTTCAAAACATCTTTGAAGTTTTTAACAAGTACAAAACGCCCATCGATATGATCACTACTTCTGAAGTGGCCGTTTCACTCACCATTGATGATAACAGAAACCTGCCTCAGATCACCGAGGTGCTTAAAAGCTTTGGTGTCGTTGAAATCGATGAAAATCAAACTATCATCTGTATTGTAGGCAATATGGTTTCTGAAAGAAGCGGGGTATTGAAAAAGATTTTTGATTGTATTTCAGAAATACCTGTTAGGATGGTATCGTATGGTGGCAGCAGACATAATATATCGCTATTAATAGACTCTGCATACAAAACTGAAACTTTGAAAAAACTAAATCTTCTATTTTAAACTATACGAAAGCAAAAAAGATAAGCCAGATTACGAGTAGCAATGGCAATAAGAATGGAATGGAAAACCGGATAATATAACCGAAGAAAGAAGGCATTTTTAAACCTATCTGCTCGGCAATGGATTTCACCATAAAATTGGGTCCGTTACCTATGTAGGTAAATGCACCAAAAAATACCGCAGCTATAGAAATAGCCTTTAAGTCAAGCACTGAATCATGGAAAACACCGCCATTAGCAAAGGCCACCACATCACTCAATTTGGTTATTTCACCACCTTGTGAGGCTAAAGCCGCAGTTAAAAAGTTTATGTATGTGGGCGCATTGTCAAGGAACCCTGATAATATACCCGTTCCCCAGTACAGAGTATTATGACTAATCAATTTAGCTCCTGCGGGTGACGCTGCAAATCCACCAACAAGTTCTAATGCAGGCATCATTGTGCCAAAAATACCGATGAAAATAAATGCTACTTCCCTGATAGGTTCAAAACTAAACTCGTTTCCGTCAATCGCCTTTTTATTAGCAAATTTGAATGATAGAAATGCTACAAAAAGCATAATCAGCTCCCTCAAAAAAGAAAACTTCTGCCCATGATACACAATGGCAGGCACCCATGATATTACATTAGGATCTAAAAATACTGAGGCGATGACTAAACCTAACCAAAAGAAATTTCTCACGCCTACCAACTTTATCTTGTTTGTGTACGTAATTTCTTCATCACTCAGTCCATAATTGGATTTATTATGTGAATCGAACCAATAAAAAACGATCACCAATAAAATTATGGCCACTGCCCATGGCAAAACATTGTGTTCTAATGTCCAGAAAAAAGGCACTCCTTTCAGAAACCCCAAAAAGAGTGGCGGATCTCCAATGGGGGTTAAAGAACCACCCACATTACTTACCAGGAAAATAAAGAATATAACATGATATGCCTTTAGCCTGGTTTTATTCAATCGCATGAAAGGCCTAATTAGCAGCATTGACGCACCGGTTGTACCTATCAGGTTTGAAATAACCGCCCCTGTAACCAGCAAAATAACATTGGCCATAGGTGTTGCCTTTTTATCGATATCGATCATAATTCCACCAGAGGCTATGTATAATGCTGCCAACAAGGAAATAAACTGAACATATTCTGCTAATGCATGAACCGGACCGTGGGTATTACCTAAAACAAAGAGATAATACAACACCACCACGGCAGCAAAAGCCACTGCTACTTTGGGGTAATTCTTATGCCAAAAGTGCTCATAGAATAGCGGCCCGGTGGCAATCATTAAAAGAAGTATAATGAATGGTAAAACTGTCCATCCTGGAGGGGCGTGATCTTCTTCATGGCCAGCAGCGGCTTCCGCATGAGCATCGCTATGTTCTTCTACAATTTCTAAGGCACTTGAATCACCTGGATTCGAAGGTTCTGCGTTGGTAGGAAATGCCACCGCCAAAGTTAGAACAAGAAAAAAAATGCCTACAAGCTTACTATTCACTAATTCTTTGTTTTTGTCAAATTAATTGAAAAAGCTTCTTTTTATCAAAAGATAGCCACTGGTGGTAGTCCCAAAGGTATATAAATGAACGAATAATTTTCAATATAGAAATTAATATGACATTAAGATTTAGCTCAATATCTCATAATCTACTTGCAATACACCATTTTTACACCATCTTACCCATGCTTCACCAATCATTTGGTAAGTATCATTATATATTTCTACTCTAATCCAATCAGATTTTATTTCTACAGGCTTATAGATACCTTGAAGATTAACATCCGAAGAATTATCAATGGGCTTCACTTTTAACGGATTATCTCCTTCGTCAATCTTAATGGAATAAGTGTTTAATAAGAATGAAGGCCAATATTCAACTTTCACATCATGAATATCCATCCACATCGTTCTCCCGGTTTGTTTATTAACTACAACCTGAACCCAATCTTTGGTAGTTGACATACACTTCATGAAAAGAATATCATAGTCCATTTTTAAGAATTCTGGATAGAACCATGGCGGTGCGTATGTAATTGTATAGCCTAACTCTGTTTGTTTAAAAACCAGGCTATCTATTGGTATATGTTCATTTACAGATTTCTTAAGTTGTGGTTGATAAAAGTAGAGAGTACTCTTTTCAAAGAAGTTTGGTTTTACCATACCTAACCCCATTTGGTTATTATTTGGTTGCTGAAAGGATATCAAAGAAAATTGAGATTGCTTTCTTTTCTGATCACGCAACTGTTTGGCCCTTAGCATTAAAAGAAAAACTAATACAGAAATAATAAGAGCTGTTAGTGCAAATACAAGGGCTCTTTTCGCAGAGCTGTTTGCCAGGATAATTAAAGAGAGGATTAATCCTATCGCAGCACCAAACAGCCCGGTACCTACAACTATGCCTGGGCCAGCCAGCCCGCTTGGGTATTCCAGGGATAAAGAAGCAAGATATCCGCCCAGAAAGAACCCCAGAATGATAAAGCTTAAAATAACAAATGCCGATCGTAAAACCTTCACACCGCTCGTTTTAAGAAAATACGTTTGCCCAAATCAAACTAACTGTTTTAATGCAATCTCGAAAGATGTTTTAGCAATATTAGTTTTAGTGCTATTTACTCTAAATGTTTTCTCCAGAGCCATTCTTATCTTTTCTGAAGTATCTGCAAATATCGACTCATCAGTGAGTTCCACTTCAGACTCCATTAAGTAAGCAAAAACCCTGGCCATGCCACAGTTAGCAATAAAATCAGGTATGACAGAAAAATTACTATCTGCGAACAACCCTGTCGGTCCAAAAAATATTTCCGGATCGGCAAAAGGTACGTTAGCACCACAAGAGAAAACTTCCAGATCAGAAGCAATCATACGATCAACCTGCTCTTTAGTAATTAATCTTGAAGCAGCTGCCGGAATAAATATTTCAAAATTCAAATCCCAAATTTTCTCATTTATCTCATCAAAAGGAATCATTTCCGGGGTCGAGAGCTTATTGCCATCTCGCGTTAAGAATAACTCCCTCACTTCCTCTAAGGTGTAACCTTCTGCCTTCATTACACCCCCATCTCTATCGATGATTCCTACAATCTTAACGCCCATCTGAGCCAGATAAAAAGCTGCTGCCGCACCCACATTACCCCAACCTTGGATAACTGCTCTTTTAGTATTTACACTGCCACCCCACAAATTATAGAAATGTCTAATTGCTTCAGATACGCCATAGCCGGTAATCATATCTGCTACCGTATATTTTCGCTTTAATGATGGTGAGTATTTCTCATCTTCTAATACTTTTATCACACCTAATCTCAATTGACCAATACGATTTATCAATTCCGGTTCTCTTGGCTGAAAGTGACCATTAAATACCCCTTCTTGTGGGTGCCATACTCCTACATCTTCTGTAATTGGAATTACTTCATGTATCTCGTCTACATTCAAATCGCCACCTGTTCCATAATAATATTTGAGTAGTGGTTTTACAGCAGCATACCAACGCTCCAAAACTCCTCTCTTTCTTGGATCACTCGGATCGAAATTAATGCCTGATTTTGCACCTCCTATTGCCGGACCGGAAACAGTGAATTTCACTTCCATTGTTTTAGCAAGTGATTCTACTTCTCTTTTATCTAACCCTTTGCGCATTCTTGTACCTCCACCAGCAGCTCCACCACGTAATGAGTTAATCACCACCCAACCCTCAGCTTCAGTCTCAGGATCGCTCCATTCAAAAACAATTTCTGGTTTTTTATTTTCAAATTTCTCGAGAAGTTCTTTCATCGTAAACGTTTTAAATTCTTAGGCGGGCAAAACTACAAAAATTTTTAGCCTAAGAAACCCACCATTACACCAGAGGATGAGTCACGGGACGCACCGGAAACACTTGCCAGCACATTTACTTCCCCACGAACCTTTTTCACCCCTAAAAAAGCAAAAGCCATGGCTTCTTTAAAGTCGATGATTGTTGTTTCAGGAACTACAATTTCTACATCCTTCATAGACCCTTTTAGTATGGTTATCAAAAAATTATTTTTGGCTCCTCCTCCTGTAACCAACATTTTGGCGTTGGTCTTTTTTGATTGGTCCATACTGTTTTTAATTTGGCCAGCAATATGTGCCACAGAAGTTGCAAGCATATCATTCACATCATGGCAATCAAAATCATGAAAATAATTCTTTGAAACATATTCATAGCCTAGTGTTTTTGGAGATTTAGTGTGATAGTATTTCAATGCATTCCATTTTTTTAGTACAGCATCTATTACCTTACCTTCACTGGCCAAATTTCCGTCTTCATCGTAAGACTTACCCAGTTTATTGGCCAAAGTATTCATTATCATATTGCATGGAACCACATCATAGGCTATTCGCATATTATCCTGATCAAATGAAATATTGGCAATCCCACCAAGGTTAAGGCAGAAATCGTATTTCGAGAACAATGCCTTATCTACCAGTGGAACCAAAGGCGCGCCCTGTCCACTCAACGCTACATCTAAGCTTCTGAAGTCATAGACTACAGGCAGATTGCAAAGTGCCGATATTATTTGTCCGTTACCAATCTGAAGAGTAAGAGCTTTTTCTGGCTGATGAAAAACGGTATGTCCATGGGAGGCAATAAAATCTACAGGGGATTTTCGCAGCATGTTTTTACAAGCAAGGCCGATAAATTCACCAAGTTCATTATCCAATTCTTTTAATTGTATACCCGATAAATGTGTTGCAGAAGAAAGTTTTTGAAGTATCTCTTTGGGGTAAGCTATTGTTTTAGCATCTACAATCTTAAAATTCCAGACGCCTCGGTCAACCGTAAAATTACAGATGGCTAAATCCAGGCCATCTAATGATGTGCCCGACATAACCCCTAACACGCGATAGGTTGAATTATTTTTCATAGCTTTGTCACTCCTTTCAGAACTTACCTTGATTTACAGGTACAAATTATGAATTTAGTTATCGATTTTGGCAATACTACGGGCAAAGTAGGTCTTTTCACCAATAATGACCTGGCAAAAATAATTCGTCCGGTTGTGCTTGATGATATAGATGGGATTTTCAATGAACAGGAAATTGAGAATACAATTATAAGCTCCTCAAGTATTTCCACATCAATCATACGCCAAAAAGTATATGGTAATTGCCTTGAGTTGAGCCATAATACCCCACTGCCATTTACACTAAAATATAAAACACCTGAAACGCTTGGATTAGATAGAATTGCAGGTGTGGCAGGAGCCTACTTTCAATTTCCAGATGAAAATTGTTTGGTGGTAGATATAGGAACGTGCATCACTTATGATGTGCTTGTAGATGGTCAATATCTTGGTGGAGCTATTTCTCCCGGACTTGCCATGCGATTTAAAGCACTGAATACTTTCACTGCAAATTTACCGTTGATTGAAAATGAAGATTCAAAAGAGTTAGTTGGCGATAGCACCAAAAACTCGATCTTAAGTGGTGTAGTGAATGGTATGACGGCAGAAATGGATGGGTTAATAGCAAAATACAATCACAAATTCGGGACTTTAAAGGTGCTAATTTGCGGTGGAGATTACATTTTCTTTGAAAACAAACTCAAAGCTAGCATATTTGCAGCCCCTGAATTGGTTTTGAAAGGTTTAAACGGGATTTTACAGTATAATGTATCAAAATAGAGCAGGCCGTATTTTGGCGGTAGTATTGATTTGTGTAGCAGGAAACGCGGCAATGGGTCAGGCAACGAGATCCCCTTTTACAGCCACCGGAATAGGTGATATTGTAGAACTAGCTCAAGCCCACAACCAGGGTAATGGTGGATTAGGCATTAGTAATGGTAATTACTGGAACCTAAATAACATGAACCCAGCGTTGTTACCATATAACTCACTCACTGTATTTTCGGCAGGCTTTGTAGGTGCACAGCGTACCGTTGCCGGAGAAGGCCTTGAGGAACAGTATACAGCTGGCAACCTAAATTATCTTGTAACTGCATTCCCTGTTAAAAAAGGTTTTTGGACTACTTCTTTAGGATTAATGCCTTATAGTAATGTGAATTATGATTTCACTTATACTAGCCAGGTTACAGGAAGTACCGACTTGGTAGAAATCAGAGAAAGGGGTTCAGGTGGCTTTAATCAATTCTATTGGTCTAACGGTGTTGCCATAAACAAATATCTGTTTGTAGGATTAAAAGCCACATACTTATTCAGTTCAATCGAAAAGAAGTTCTCTAATACCATTCAAGACGTAGGTAATGTATTTACACCCGTTGTAACTGACAGGGTATCTGTTTCTGATTTTTTATTTACTGGTGGTGTAGCTTTTAATGCAGATTCCATTTTTAATAGTAAAACAAAATTTAAAGCTGGCCTTACGTATGACCTGGGAACTGATGTGAATGCAAAAAAATACCAAAGTTTTGATAGAACAGTAAACAACGGACCCCCAATTGCAACTGATACCTTAATAGATAATCAAAGTGGTATTGTAAGAATACCGCAAGCTATTGGCGTGGGTTTTTCGTTTAACAGGGGTCTAAGATGGATGATAGGAATGGATATCAAAATGCAGAAATGGTCTGAATACAGACGATTTGATGGCACATCAGGCGCATTTGATGATTCATTCAAAGTTACACTCGGAGGGGAATGGACACCAGACCCTTCTTCTGTAACGAGTTATTTTAAACGTATAACCTATAGAATAGGTGGTTCGTATGAAAATACCCCCTATTTGGTTGATAATGAAGGGGAAATGAATCAGGTTAAAGATTTTGGCATTAACTTTGGGTGGTCTTTACCAGCCGGGAGGTTCTCAAGCTTTGATATGGCCTTCCGCTACGGGAAGAGAGGATCAATCGATAAAACAATATTAGAAGAAAACTATTACAAGGTTTACCTTGGCATTACATTTAATGACCAGTGGTTCATAAAACGGAAATACGACTAATAAAACGATTATGAAAAGATCAATTTTTAAACACATTTTATTGACAACTGCATTAGCAGCTTCTACAGGAATGGTAAGCGCACAATGCAACGACTGGAATTGGCCAGAAGATAAAGCTTTGGCAGAAGAAAAAAATGTGTTGTACACAGATGCATTAAGAAATGACAACTTCAAAGCTGCACAGAAACCCCATATATGGCTTCTAAATAATGCGCCCGATTTAAAT
>NZ_JAVJUY010000038.1:0-2909 GCF_040220315.1 Fulvivirga sp. | reverse complement strand
ACAAAGAAAAAAGGCATTACCCTTTCTTTTCGGTTAGAGAGCTTAACACTTGAAATATTGGATGTAACTTTTAACATGCCTATACTTATCAATGGTATCACATACGTTAATATGAAAACCATGAGTAGAATTGGCCTGATAGATTGTTCACTAATAGGTTGAATAACCGATGGTGCAAACAGATACAATATAGCCAACAAACCAGTGGCCATGATTAGCGGATGAAATGTATAGGATATGAAATTCGCTAGCTTACGTTGCACTTATAATTCTTTTCTCAATCTTGCTACCGGCAAATTTAATTGTTCGCGGTACTTCGCCACAGTTCTTCGTGCAATATTATAGCCTTTGGCCTTCAATAGTTTTTCTAATTTGTCATCCGAAAGAGGCTTCTTTTTGTCTTCACCTTCAATGATAATCTTAAGCTCATTTTTAACCTCTCTGCTGCTCACATCTTCACCAGAATCTGTAGCTATACCTTCAGAGAAAAAGTATTTCAATGGAAATATACCGAAGTCAGTTTGGATAGATTTGCTATTCGCAACCCTTGAAACCGTTGAAATGTCCATTTTAATGATATCCGCAATATCCTTTAGAATCATAGGCCTTAGCTTGCTTTCATCACCTTCTAAGAAATATTCATACTGATAATCTAGAATGGCACGCATTGTATTTAACAAAGTATGCTGCCTTTGTTTAATAGCATCAATAAACCACTTGGCTGAATCCAGCTTTTGTTTTACAAATGATACGGTATCTTTTAACTTTTTATCTTTTTTGTCACTCTTATCATAGGCCTTAAGCATCTCAGAATAAGACCTGCTGATTCGTAACTCTGGAGCATTTCTTGAATTTAAGGCCAGCTCCAATTCACCATTATTGTTCTCTAGTATAAAATCCGGGATTAAATATTGAGTTCGTACCAAGCCGCTAGAAGAGCCTCCCGGCTTTGGATTCAATTTTCTGATCAGCTCTATTGCATCTTTCACATACTCTTCATCTTCCAGATCAAGCTTTTTCATAATCTTCGAATAGTGTTTTTTGGTAAACTCTTCAAAACACTGCTCAATAATTAATTTGGAAACGATGACATCCACATTCTGATCATCCGGTCGCCTTTCTAGTTGAAGTAACAAACACTCCTGCAAATCCCTGGCAGCTATTCCCGGAGGGTCGAACGATTGAATCTTTCGCAGTATTTCCTCCACTTCATCCAAATCCGTTTCTATATTTTGAGAGAAGGCGAGGTCATTGATAATGGCCTCAATTTCTCTTCGGATATAACCATCACCTTCAATACTACCGATCAGTTGCTTACCAATTGTAAACTGTCTATCGTCTAATTTTAAGTAGCCAAGCTGGTTAATAAGCTGCTCTGTAAGAGTACTGTGAGTGGCAATAGGCATCTCCTTGTCTTCATTATCACCATCGCCCTGCATCTTGTAACCACTAAAATCATCATCGCGTAAGTAGTCATCTACATCCAGATCATCGTCACCAGAGTCAGTATCATCAAACTCGTCATTATCTACTTCGTCAGATTCTTCCTTCCCTTCTTCCAAGGTAGGGTTATCTTCCAACTCCTCCTCTACTCTTGCTTCAAGTTCAGCCGTAGGTATCTGCAACAGCTTGATGAATTGTATCTGCTGCGGTGATAATTTTTGTTGTAAACTTTGGGTTAAACCAAGTTTTTGCATGTGCTAATATTCCTATTTTTTGACCCTTACTAAATATAATTCAAAGTTATTATATTTCCTCTATTCTTTGATAAAAAGCTTTATTTATCGTTTTTTTGCGCTCATTTTTAAATAACCATCACTTAGTAAAAATAGCAAGTAAGGCTATGAAAAGAACAAAAATTATTGATGTACTTGATGGCGCCAAAGTAGGCACACAGGTAACCGTTAAAGGTTGGGTAAGAACGTTTAGAAACAACCAGTTTATAGCCATAAATGATGGCTCTACCATCAATAATGTTCAGGCCGTTGTTGACTTAAATTCTTTTGATGAAAAGTTACTTAAAAGAGTGACTACCGGTGCTTGTATCTCTGTAAACGGAGAAGTAGTAGAATCTTTGGGTAAAGGTCAGTCAGTAGAAATTAAAGTAAAAGAATTGGTAATTCTGGGTGATGCCGATCCAGAAAAATTTCCTTTACAACCAAAGAAACACTCTTTGGAGTTTTTAAGGGAAATCGCACATTTAAGAGTAAGAACCAATACTTTCAGTGCGATTTACCGCATTCGTCATGCCATGATTTTTGCAGTACATAAATTCTTTACTGACAAAGGGTTTTACAATATACATACACCCATTATTACAGGTTCCGATGCTGAAGGAGCCGGTGAGATGTTTAAAGTAACCAACTTTGATTTGGATTCAATTCCACGTACTGCAGATGGTAAAATAAATTATAAAGAAGACTTTTTTGGAAAGGAAACGAACCTTACTGTATCCGGTCAGTTAGAAGTTGAAACTGCTTGCATGGCACTTTCTGAAGTGTATACTTTTGGCCCAACGTTTAGAGCAGAGAACTCTAATACTTCCAGACACCTGGCCGAATTCTGGATGATTGAACCGGAAATGGCATTCTACGAGTTAGAAGACAACATGGATCTGGCAGAAGAGTTTTTAAAGTATTTAGTGGGCTATGCCCTTGAAAATTGCAAAGATGATTTAGCATTCCTTGACAACAGGGCACAGGAAGAAGACAAAGGCAAGCCACAGAATGAGCGAGCAGAAATGACACTTTTGGAAAGGCTCCAGTTTATCGTTGATAATGAGTTTGTGAGATTGTCTTATACAGAAGCCATAGATATATTAAGAAACTCGAAACCAAACAAGAAAAAGAAATTCCAATATCTCATCAATGAGTGGGGTGCCGATTTACAATCAGAGCATGAGCGTTTCT
>NZ_JAVJUY010000037.1:0-22815 GCF_040220315.1 Fulvivirga sp. | reverse complement strand
GAATCGGTGGTCGAACGAGGGCTGAGGCCCGGCGGATTCGACCGTGACGGGTTTCCGTTGACCCATCTGGCCGATCGCATCGCCGGCTGGGTGCACGCGCTGGAGCACGGCCGCGGCTGCGTTCTGGTGAAAGGGCTGGACCCGGGCCGCTACGATGACGATGCGCTGGCAGCCCTGTACTGGGGGCTGGCGGTTCATCTCGGCGACCCGATCCCGCAGAACGCCAAGGGCGACCTGATCGGCCATGTCCGCGACACCGGCCGCGACTACACCTCCAAGAACGTGCGCGGCTACACCACCCGCGCCGAGTTGAAGGCGCATTGCGACGCCTCCGACATCGTCGGTCTGCTGTTCTTTGACATTTATTTTTATAGGGGAAGTGAAAAAATTGCCAAAGAAGTTACTGAATTTTTGGAAGAGGAGTTTGATAAAGTAACAGACATTATTGGTTACCCACCATATTTTAAAACGAAGGTTTTTCTATATAATTCAATTGCTGACTTACAACAAAGTAATGTGGGGATTGGTAAAGGCACATTTACTCCGGGAGGCGAAACTAATTTTGTTAAGCCTTACATTGAAGTAGCCAACCCAGGAACGGTGTCTGCATTGAAAGAAGAGCTTTTAGTTGAGGTGGCCAACTTAATGGTAAATGAAATGATGTTTGGAGGCAGCCTGAAAGACATGTTTCAAAGCGCTGTGTTATTGAATCTTCCTGAGTGGTTTATATCTGGCGCTGCACTTTATGTTGCCAAAGGGTGGACTATTGAAATGGATGACTATGCAAGGAAACTGGTTGAAACAAAGCATGCCAGAAAGTTTAACCGATTGACGGGAAAGGAAGCAGCACTGGCGGGGCAATCACTTTGGAATTTTATTGCACACAAATACGGGAGAAGTAACATATCTAATATTCTCAATTACACTAGAATAATTAGAAATGAAGAAAAAAGCCTTACCATCACACTCGGGGTTTCTTTTGAACAATTGATGTTTGAGTGGCAGAATTTCTACATAGATAATGCCAGGCAAGTTCAACAGAACTATGAAACCCCTTCATTGGAAAACTCCATAACCGGAGATAAAAATAAAAAAGGGGTATTTCATAATATCGTTAAAATTAGCCCCAATGGAAAAAAAATAGCTTATACTGAAAATAATCAAGGAAGGTTCAAAGTCATTATTAAAGATGTTGAAAGTGGCGATGAAAGTGTTGTTCTGAAGGGGGGGTACAAAGTAATAGGTCAGGAAATTGATTACTCATTGCCTGTTTTAGATTGGGCAGATGATAATACTTTAGGGATTATCTACAACAAGCTTGGGCAGATGAATTTGCTGCTATACGATCTTCAAACAAACAGCAGTATACCGCGTGTCTTACAAAGAATGGATCAGGTAAGATCGATGGAATTTTCCAGCAATGGAAGACTAATAGTAGTAAGTGCTGTGGTGGGTGGCAGAAACGATATTTACTTACTAAGTACAAGGCGCGACAGAACAAAAAGGTTAACAAACGATGTGTTTGATGATATTGATCCTTCATTTGTTCCAAACTCAAGTACCATTGTATTTAGCTCAAACCGTGTGAGCGATACACTTGATGTAAAGAAGCAAGATCTTGAAGAAGTAAGTGAAAATTATAATTTGTTCTTTTTTGACTTGGATACTACAAAGAACATATTGCACCGAGTAACCAATACGATAAGTAAGGACGTTCAACCAATGGCTATTAGTGACAGCAAAATTTTTTACATAAGCGATCAAAGGGGAATACGAAATTTATTTAGCTATGATATCAGATCTGGTATTTACTCCCAGATTACCAACCTTTCGCAGAGTATCGATGAATATGACTTAAATTTTAACAACTCATTACTAGTATACTCATCCACTTTTAAAAGCAGAGATTTTATTTATCTGGATGAAAACTTTAATTATAACCAGCAAACATTTACACCGCAGACCATGCGGCAACAAGTGTTACAAGCAAAGGCATTTACAGCACGAAGGCAGGCAAATAAAACTGAAGGGCTAACTATCGAGCAGATTGTTGAGCAACGACTACAAGCAAAGAAAAAGAGGGATGAAGAAGAGAAAGCACGGCTAGATAGTTTGAACCAACCCCTTCCTGATACAGCGGGATCTGACGTGATAGATACTAAAAACTATACGTTTGATGTAAATCCTGAACCGGAAGATGAGCCTGAACCAGAAGAAGAAATAATAAATACAGACAATTACACCTTCGATTCTGACATATTAAGGGAGGAACGACCTGAGTCTTTCCTGGCGCAATATAGACAAACCAGGCAGGGAACCAGAATCAGTGGCCCATTTGATGCTCAAACCAGATTTAGTGTTGATAATTTACTTACTTCTTTTGTTATTGATCCACTCCGAGGGTTTGGAATTCTCTTAGAGGTCGAGATGAATGACATGCTTGAAAACCACAAATTTAATGGGGGAGTTACTGCTATTACTGATCTCAGAAGTGGTGATTTTTTTGGACAGTATCAATACTTAAAATCTTACATAGATTTCAGTGCCAGATTTGATAGAAATGTGATATTCTGGGAAAATGACGTGAATTTACAACAATACAGTAAAAATAGCTTTGAGCTAGGCGCATCTATTCCATTTAATACCAAAACAAGGTTCTCGCTCAAACCATTTTATACATTCACAGTATTTGAAAACCTATTGCCCCGTTCAATCGCACCTCCTTCAGGTCCTGTTTTCTTGCCAATTGAAAATGAAGATTACATTGGAGGTACGGCAGAATTTGTGTTTGATAATTCCATTATCAACGGAATGAACCTTATTGAAGGAAGCCGTGCTAAAATATCTTTACGACATTATGAGAGCCTCAATAATAAAGAACGAAGCTTTAGCAATTTCAAAGCGGATTTGAGACATTATCAAAAATTACACAGGGAAATTGTGCTTGCTTTCAGAGGGTTTTATGGGTCGTTTTTCGGAAGAGCTCCTAAGACCTATTTGTTAGGTGGGGTAGACAATTGGATACTTAGAGACCAAAATGAAGATGGAAGAGACAATCCATTACAAAATGACAATGAGCGAACTAACCCGGATTTGCTTTTTGTAGAGTATGCAACAGCCCTTAGAGGTTTTGATTATGCGGAGTTTTATGGCAATAATGTCTTGATGTTCAACGCTGAGTTAAGAGTGCCAATCGTTCGATATTTAAGTGGCGGACCAATTAGCTCTAACTTCTTTAGAAACCTACAATTCACAGGTTTTTTTGATATTGGATCGGCCTGGTCAGGAAAATCACCTTTCAGTGATGATAACAGTATAAGTAACATTACAGTAGAAGAAGGCGCTTTCCAGATCGACTTAAGAAACTTCCAAAACCCATGGTTATACAGTTATGGTGTAGGCTTCAGAACTATGATATTAGGATATTATATGAAGTTGGATGTTGCCTGGCCGGTGGAAGATTTTGTCACACAAGATGTTAGGTATCAGGTATCATTAGGATACGATTTCTAAGACAGTTAATTTTGAGCAATAATTAGAAAAGAATGCTCAAATCAATGACCGGCTACGGTGCAGCCTCAGGCACCTTTGAAACTTACTCTATCCATGTAGAAGTTAAAACTCTCAATTCTAAATTTTTGGATGTTAACCTTCGACTGCCTAGAAGTATTTCTGAGAAAGAACTAGAAGTAAGAAATATTATTAATGACTATTTGGAGCGAGGCAAAGTTTCAATGTCTGTGGATATACAAAATGAATCTGAAACTGTGCTAAAGCAAAAGTACAATGCACCTTTATTTCAAAAGTATTACTCAGAATTGGAAGAACTTGCCAATTTGGTGAATGCCCCTAAAGATGATTTGTTTAGAACTGCTCTCAGCTCACCAGATGTAATTGTAAGTAACACTACTGAGGAGCTAAATTCAGAAGAATACGAAAATGTAAAAAAGTTAATCAAATCAGCTTTGGAGCAATGTAATGAGTTTAGATCGAAAGAAGGCGATGTATTACAGTCTAAATTACTGGAATATATAAGGTCTATTTCAGCATCATTGAAACATGTAGAAGAGCTTGATCCAAAGCGTGTAGACAATATTAAAACGCGAATAAAAGGGAATTTAACCAAGTTCATTGAAGAGGAGTCGCTTGATAAAAACAGGTTGGAGCAGGAAATTATCTATTACATTGAAAAGCTCGATATCACTGAAGAAAAAGTAAGGTTGAAAAACCACTTGAATCATTTCGAGGAGGTGATAGGAGCTAAACAAAACTCTGGCAAGAAGCTGGGCTTTATCTCTCAGGAAATTGGACGAGAAATAAATACTATAGGTTCAAAGGCCAATGATTCTGACATTCAGAAACATGTTGTTTCCATGAAAGAAGAGCTGGAAAAAATTAAAGAACAGTTGCTCAACGTACTTTAAAAAGCATCCAGCACTCTTTCAAGACCAATACTTCTTGATGCTTTGATGAGTATCGTAGAATCTTCTATTGGGTTGACCTTTAATTCTTCAACTAGTTCTTGTACAGTTAAATAATACTTGGAACCATTAACCCTCTGTTGTGTGGATTTTATTAAGTCACCGCATAAATATACTTCTTTGATTTGATGTTCATTCAGAAGATCACCAATTGCCAAATGTTCCTTTTCACTATCTTCTCCCAACTCTTTCATGTCACCTAAAATGGCTACCTTTCTTTTAGCCTTTATTTGTCCTAAATTCTCAATGGCCTTGGCCATTGATGTAGGATTAGCATTATAGGCATCTAAAATGATTGTATTACTGCCTTTTTTCAATACCTGAGATCTATTATTTTCAGGTATGTAATTCGCAATTGCTTCATTGGCAGCTTTATCAGGAACCTCGAAATATTTGCCTATACATAATGCTGTGGCAATGTTCTCAAAATTATACGCCCCAATCAGGTTGGTTTGCACACTATCACCATTTTCGGCTTTAAATAATACATTCGGATCTGCTGAGATAAATTCGCAATGATAGTAGTCACCTTTTTGCGGGTAGAAAAGAGGGCTCTTAAACCGCTTGGCCATGTTAAATAAAATCTCATTGGTTGAGTTAATCCAAACCACGCCACCATGTTGTATAAGATGTTGGTACAGTTCACTTTTACCTCTAATAACACCCTCAATACCACCAAAACCCTCCAGGTGCGCTTTGCCAATATTTGTGATGTACCCATGAGTGGGATTAGAAATTGTACATAAAAATGCAATATCACCTACGAAATTGGCACCCATTTCAATAACTGCCATTTCATGGCTAGCGTTAATCGATAACATCGAAACGGCTACACCGATATGGTTATTCAAATTACCTTTAGTGGCAAATACATTATATTTCTTACTTAGCACACACGCCAATAATTCTTTGGAAGTGGTTTTACCATTCGACCCGGTAAGCCCGATGATTGGAATCGTCAATTGCTTTCTATGGTGTCTTGCTAAATCTTGTAGCGCAACAAGTGCATCATCCACCAGAAAGTATCGCTCATCTTTTACTACATTAATATCATCTACCACACAAAGTGATGCACCCTTCTTTAATGCTTCATCGGCAAAATTATTGGCATCGAAATTAGGGCCTTTCAGTGCGAAGAAGATTGAACCCTCTTCAATTTTTCGGGTATCGGTACTGATTTTTGGATTACTTAAGTAATGTTGATATAGACTTTCAATCATGATTTGAACGTTATGGCATAAAGTTATCTTTAATTTTTATTTTTGAGCACCATTTCGATCAGGACACGTTATATAATTGAAATTTAGATTAATGAAGTATACACTTAGTGTTCTGTTAGCTCTGTCTATTGCTATTTCTCAGGCTCAGGTTTATAGAATTGATAATTCTATCGAAGTAAAAGTCAATGGAGAGTCATTGCTCAATCCGTGGGCAGGAGGCTTAAACTCGGGCCAGTATAGTACAATGGATGTGAATTTGGATGGACAAGATGATCTTGTTGTGTTTGATCGTACGTGCTCCAAAATCAACGTCTTTCTGTTTCAAAATGGCCAATATCTTTACGATGCACAATCTTCTAACAAATTTCCCGAAGATGTATCGAGTTGGATGCTACTTCGGGATTTTAATTGCGATGGAATGAAAGATGTTTTTACAAGCGACCCATTAGGCATAAAAGTATTTGTAAATGAAAGTGATCAAAACGGTATGCGATGGAGACTGTTTAATTCCAAAGCTCCTTCCCCATCTCCACTGCTTACCAAAGGATTTTCAGATACACCTATCAATATTCAACTCAACTCGTCAGACATACCCGCTATTGATGATATTGATTCTGATGGCGACCTTGACTTACTGATTTACAAGTTTTCTGGTGTTTCCACCATTGAATATCATAAAAACCTGAGTATTGAAAGGGACTCCAATTGCGACTCACTTCAATTTGAGCGTATTACCCAGGAGTTTGGGGATTTTCAGGAATGCGGCTGCAACCAATTTGCCTTTAATGGTGATGATTGCCCACCTGTGGGTGGAGGAAGAACAGAGCACCAATCCGGCAAGTCAATTTTAACGTTGGATATGAATGGTGATGGTTTGAAAGAATTGGTGGTAAGTGAAGAGGCATGTGGCCTACTTTCAATGATGACCAATGAAGGAGATATAGCCGCTGCAGATTACAATGCAGCCGATCCATTTTTCCCGAATACGGAGAATCCTGTTTCAATCTTTATTTTTCCAGCGGCTTTTAATGAAGATGTGAATAATGATGGAGCAAAAGATTTGATAGTGGCCCCTAACGTACCGGGAAACATAAACTATGGTGTTAATTTCAAAAACTCTAGCTGGTTGTATTTAAATACAGGCACAAATGAAAATCCGAATTTTCAGTTGCAACAAAAGAACTTTTTGCAAGACCAAATGCTAGATGTGGGAGAAAATGCTGCTCCTGCATTTTATGATTATGATAATGATGGGGACTTGGACATGTTCGTTGGAATGATGTTGAATGAAGTACAGGCGTTCCGCTCCGCAATTGCTTTGTATGAAAATACCGGCACAAAAAACGCACCGGTGTTTGAGTTGGAGAATCCTGATTTTTTGAATCTTTCATTAGCCGGTATAATAAATATTAAACCACAGTTTGTAGATGTTGATTCTGATGGATTGGTGGATCTTGCTTTTACAGCGACAGTATTGCAAGGCGGAGGCACTGGTTTGTTTTATTTTAAACGCGAGCTTGGTAATTTTCAATTCAACGAATCGGGGCAATTAATCTTCTCGCCTTTAGGTATAGAAGAACATGTTCGAATGGCAGATATTGATCAGGATGGGTTTAATGATTTACTAATAGGCAGGTCTACCGGACGATTAGAGTACTATAATAATGATGGTTTGGATGGTGCCTTCAGTTTTACGCTGATAGATCAGAATTTTTATGGACTTGATTTCAGTCCTTTTAGACAAAGCCTGTCCGTTGAAATAGCCGATGCTGATGGTGATGGCACCAAAGATTTAATTACCGGTGATGCCAGAGGTACTTTGACTATTTATAATGATTTTTTAAATAATCTGGAAGCACCACTTGAAGGAGCAACTGAAATTGTAACGTTTGATGGGCAAAATACATCGACATACAATTTTGGCAGTAGAATAAAACCACAAGTTGTGAATATTTTCAATGAATCTCAGCCAGCCATTATTTTAGGAACAGCGCAGGGTGGGATTGTAGTACTTAGAAGTACTGAAGCAGTAAGTAATCCTTCTTCAGATAGCAAATTAACAGTGTATCCAAATCCAGTAAATCAAGGTAACACGTTAACTATACAATCAAGTGTATCCACTAGGTTCAGTATTGTAGATTTATTGGGCAAAGTGATTTTAAGTGGGGCTACGGTAGCACCAGAAGAAGATTACCTGCTTTCAGTTAATAATCTAAAAGAAGGCATGTATTTGTTGGTCGCTGATGATGCCGGAGAAACAATTCGATTCATTGTAACGAGATGAAACTCTTCCTCAATGTTAAAATAATAGAGAACAGCTATGATTTTAAACCCGGGTTAACGTTTCAGAATGTTATTTGTACTGACCTTGATAATTACTCATCACCAGAGGTTGTAGCCACAGCGTTAAAAGCAATTGAAGTTTCTGACAGCCTGTTTGCTTACTTTGAACTGTGTGAAAGTTCTCATTCAGGAAGTATACTTAAGGTTATTCAGGTATTGATATCATACAAGCACCCTTTACAAATTAATTATTCAGGAAAGTCTGATTCATTGGAAAAACTAGTAAGCAGATTAGGAGGCAAACCGATAAAAAAAGATGAATTGGAGCCAGCGATTAGCTCTTTCTTTAGCTAATACTAAAATTATCCGAATCTAAATGAGCCGGAAATTTTTCCCTGAAATCAACTAAATCTTTCTTGCTTAGGGTAACAGTTTTTATCATTTCAGCTTCCCGGCATTCGCATAAGGTTTGTCCTTTTCCATCATAAATTGCTGAGTGGCCATTATACGGTACGCCATTTCCATCTTCGCCAATTCGATTGACACCTATAGAATAAGATAAGTTTTCTATCGCCCGTGCTTTGAGTAATGTGTCCCAGGCATTCACTCTTGGGGCGGGCCAGTTAGCCACATAAAGCAATAGATCGTATTGCTCATCTTTTTTTTGCCTCGACCATACCGGAAATCGAAGATCGTAGCAGATAAGCGGTAGTATTTTCCAGCCTTTTAATTCAACTAGAATTTTATCTTTTCCAGGTGAATAATGTGAATGCTCGTCTGCCATTCTGAACAAATGTCGCTTATCATATTTCTCCCAGCTTCCATCTGGTCGCATCCAAATAAGTCGATTGAAATAATTACCATTATCATTCACCACAAAGCTTCCGGTAATAACGGCTTTGGTTTGAGCAGCCATCTGCTTCATCCACTTAAACGTGGTAAAATTCATGGGCTCGGCCACATCTTTCGCATTCATGGTAAAGCCACTATTGAACATTTCCGGAAGAATGATAAGATCTGCGCCTTCTTCAATTTGCCAGATTTTCTCTTCAAACATGGCAAGATTGGCACCACTGTCTTGCCAATGAAGTTCAGATTGAATAAGTGTTACTTTTAAATCTTGCATAGAATGTCTGCTGCTTTTAAGAGTGTCTCTTCATTTTTAGCAAAGCAAAAGCGCAGCAATTTATCGTCCTGCTTGTTTTTATAAAATACGGAAATCGGAATAGAAGCCACTTTATGTTCTTTAGTGAGCTTTTCTGCCATGCTCATATCATCTAAATCACTGATACCTTTGTAAGATAGTAATTGAAAATAAGTGCCATGACAAGGGATAACTTCAAAGCGGGAATCTTTTAGTGCCCCCTGAAAAATATTCCTTTTTTGCTCATACATGTCACTGATGTGAATATAATTTTCTGGATCGGTGAGAAACTCTGCAAGCGCATACTGTACGGGCGTATTTACACTGAAAACCAGAAACTGGTGCACCTTTCTTATTTCCTTGGTCAAATAATCAGGAGCTATGATATAGCCACTCTTCCAGCCCGTTGCATGAAATGTCTTGCCAAAAGAGTATATGGCAACAGTTCTCGCTCTAAGGCTTTCATATTTTAGGGCGCTCTCGTGAGAGTGACCGAAAATAATATGCTCATACACTTCATCGCTAATAACAATCAAATCATGTTTGACAGCTAATTCTTCGAGTGCTTTTAAATCCTGATGATTCAAAACCGCACCGCTTGGATTGTGGGGTGTGTTCACCATGATCACCTTAGTTCTATCAGTAATAGCATCTTCAACCTTGTTCCAGTTAATTGAAAAGTCAGGTTGTTCTAAAGTGAGATGTACAGGCACACCGCCATTCAATCGAATGGAAGGGTCATAGCAGTCATAAGCAGGGTCGAAGAGTATAACTTCATCGCCTTCATTGACTAAAGCTGCTAATGTTGCGTAGATAGCTTCAGTAGCACCTGCAGTAACTGTAATTTCTGTTTCAGGATTGGGCAAATACCCATATTTATCTTCAATAACTTTGCTTATGGCACTCCTCAATTCAGGAACACCAGGCATGGGCGCATATTGATTCTTCCCAGCTTCCATGTGTTTATTTACAAGTTGAATCAGTGTATCTGAAATTGGAAAGTCTGGAAAACCCTGAGATAGATTAATAGCATTATGCTCAGTTGCCATTTTTGACATCACAGCAAAAATGGTGGTTCCTACATCCGGTAGCTTAGATTGAAGTTGCATCTACTTCTTTTGAGGGACTGCCACTCGGTATTCAACCTTCATTTTACCCTTGGTGATGTTCTGAAGCTTACCTTTTAGCATTCTCTTTTTAAGAGGCGTTAAATAATCAGTAAATAATACCCCTTCAATATGATCATATTCATGCTGGATGATTCTTGCCTTCATTCCATCATATTCTTCTTCGTGCTCATTCCAGTTTTCATCAAAATATCTGATTTTTAATTTCTCCGGCCGCTCCACATCTTCCCTAATGTTTGGGATGCTCAAACAACCTTCTTCAAATGCCCATTCTTCACCATATTCATCTATAATTTCAGGATTAATAAAGGCCTTCACAAAGTCTTGCATATCCTCATCTTCCATTGGGCGACCATCTACTACAAATAACCGAATACTTTTACCTATTTGTGGTGCTGCCAAACCAATGCCATGTGCACCCTGCATTGTCTCATGCATGTCTGCTATTAGCTCACTAAGGTCAGTACCTTTTTCAATGGGTTGAGCTTTCTTTTTTAAAACCGGATCACCGTAAACTACGATTGGGTAAATCATTAATTGCAATTAATTTTTCTAAGTTACAAAAGTAACTAATTTTCAAATAGTTGGGTTCGCATCCAGATATGACTGTAAGATGATAGTTGCACTTAACTTATCTATTGTGCCTTTATTTTTCCGATCTTTCTTTTTTAAACCTCCATCAATCATTGATTGAAAGGCCATTTTACTCGTAAATCGCTCGTCAACCTCTGTTATCGGCATATCAGTTAATTCTTTCTTGAGTGTGATAATAAACTTTCTCACAGCCTCGGTAGAATGAGTGTCTTTATTCTGGAGGTCTTTGGGCATACCAATAATAATTCGCTCCACTTCTTCTTTTTGGCAGTATGTTTTTATGTAGCTGGGCGCGGTATTGGATTCAATAGTTTCAAGCGGGGAGGCAATCATTTTAAGAGGATCAGTCACAGCCAGTCCAACTCGTTTTAAGCCATAATCTATACTTAGGATTCTGCCCACTAGTTGTATTTCACTTTAGCTTGGAGCATGTTGCTTACTTGCTTTTCAAGGATTAGTGCTTTAGGGAAAAGAATGTCGTTTTCAACTCTGGCATGCGTAATTAGCTCTTGCTCAAGCGATTGTAATTCAGAATAAATTACTTTTAAGTGAAGGGGTGTTTTATCAGTTATTTCGTATTCCTTGGTTATTTGTCTAATGCCCAGCATTTCATCATCATGCTCCTCATGTTCAGATGCGAAACGGCTTAGGCTGTGTTTCTCCATTTCAAAATACAACCTCGAAACATTACCTTTCCCTTTCTTGTACTGATCGAGCAAGGCAATATAATTAAATAGCGTATCTTCTTCTTGATAGATATGATGGATGAAATCCTCGACAAACAGTGGAAAAATAAATTTCAGGTCTTTAGAAATTAATTGGAACTCTGATGTATCGATTTCTAAATTTTGAATCACATTGTTTATAAAAGGCAATTTTTGCTTAATGAACACATAATGAGAATGCTTGAGGTATTCAATGATCAAATCAATTGGAAAATCTGCAACCTCTACCTGATTATCACAAGATGGTTGCTTCTCTAATTGATTGACTACTGCATGAATATTTAAGCCTTTCTTTTGACAAACCTGTTCAAGTGTTTGCTCGGAGTAATGATAAAATTCGATACCAAAATAATACAGCACTGATGCATAGATATAATTGTCATCTACTAATTCATCGATCCGTTTATTTTGAAGCGTATCCATTTTATAACCTTAAATTTACGAAATGTAGTAAAAACAAATGTGTCCATTTAAATAAAATGGCTAACAAAAGTTTTTACCTCTTCGTTATACTTATATTATTATCTAGATTTGGCTGAAAGCCACCATTTTACACAAAATCGAGGAATCTGCAGTGAGCGAATATCAAAACACAAAATATCAGATCAGGCTACCTATTATTTTAGCCATTGGATTGGCAGCGGGAATTTTTTTAGGTGCAACATTTAGTGAATCACCAAAAATTCAGAATGATTTAAATAAAGACATTCAGAAGTTCAAGGAAGTGCTTACGCTTATCGATAAAAACTATGTTGATGAGGTGAATACGGAAGAGTTGGTGGAAAATGCCATAGAACACATGCTTGGTAAGTTAGATCCCCATAGCTACTATATTTCTGCCAAAGATAAGGTGGAGGCTAACGAAGAACTTCAAGGTAATTTTGAAGGTATTGGCGTTGAGTTTAATATTTTCAGAGACACAATTGTAGTGGTTACTCCACTCAGCGGTGGACCTAGTGAAGCACTTGGCATACAGTCGGGCGACCAAATCATTAAAATTGATGGAAAAGATGTGGCTGGTGTTGGGTTCACTAATAGAGATGTACAGAAGCACCTCAAAGGACCCAAAGGCAGCAAGGTGACGGTATCCATAAAAAGAGGAAACAGAAAATCTTTAATTGATTATGAAATCATTCGTGATAAAATCCCTCAATACTCTGTTGACGCCAGCTATATGATTGATGATGAAATTGGTTACATTAAAATTAGTCGATTTGCTGCTACTACCTACGAAGAGTTTATGCAGGCTATGCTAAAACTCAAAGAGCAAGGTATGGATAAGTTGATTTTGGACCTTCAAGGCAATGGTGGTGGATATATGAATCAGGCTATCAATATTGCCGATGAATTTATTGCCGGTAACAAAAAGATCGTTTACACTCAGGGAAAAGAAACACGCTTTAATTCACAGGCTAATAGCCAGAGAGAAGGCATGTTTGAAAAAGGGGAACTGATAGTATTAGTGAATGAAGGCAGTGCCTCTGCTTCTGAGATTGTTTCCGGGGCACTTCAAGATAATGACCGGGCATTAATTGTAGGAAGAAGGTCTTTTGGTAAAGGACTTGTTCAGGCGCCTATTGATTTAACCGATGGATCGGAGGTTAGAATAACAATTTCAAGGTATTATACACCTAGTGGAAGATCGATTCAAAAGCCATATAGCGACAAAGAAAATTATTCTACGGATTTAATAGCCAGGTACAACAACGGAGAATTCTTCAGTGCCGATAGCATTCACTTTAATGATTCATTGAAATATGAAACCACCAGTGGAAGAACTGTTTATGGTGGCGGAGGTATTATGCCTGACTATTTTGTGCCGCTAGACACTTCGGCTAATTCAGCTTACCTGAATAGGTTGTTTGTGAAAAATGTTATTCAAGAGTACGTATTTAATTATGCCAATGAAAATAAGGCCAAGTTAGATGCTATGTCTTATAAAGACTTTTATGACAACTTTCAAGTGACCGAGACGATGAGAATGGGCTTGGCTACGAAGGGAAAAGAGTACGGGGTAAAGCCTGATTATGAGGATATGAGAAAGAACAAAGACTTGTTCAACCTTCATATTAAAGCGCAAATAGCGCGTCAGATTTGGAAGAATGATGGCTTTTATCCTATATTCAACCAGACAAATGAAGTGCTCCAACAAGCTATTCAAATGTTTGATGAGGCAGAGAATTTAGACCGATCAAAACTTTAATATGTATTACCACAGATTAGGAAATATACCGCACAAGAGACATACTCAGTTCAGAAAAGAGGACGGAAGTTTATACGCAGAGGAATTGGTAAGCTCTAAAGGATTTTCAGGTATATATTCTAACCTATATCATATTACGCCACCAACCAGAATTAAATCTGTGGGTCCGGTAAAGCCATTTTCAAGTAAGGTAGTGGAGGACTATGGCTTAAAGCAAACTCATTTGAACACTTCTAAAATTGGTGTCACTGGAGATGATTATCTTTCTGGAAGAAAGGAGTTGTTAAAAAATAGTGATGTGACTATCGCCCTTTGCAGCCCTAAAAGCAAAGAGATGAATTATTACTACAAGAACGCGGAAGGCGATGAGGTAATTTATATCCATGATGGCAGTGGGGAGTTGCATTCACAATTTGGCAAGATAAAAGTGGAGAAAGGTGATTATGTGGTAATACCACGTACAATCATCTATAAATTCAAGTGGAATGATGGCCCATTGAAGCTTTTAATTATAGAGTCTGCCGCTCCAATAGAAACTCCTAATAGATACCGTAATGAACTTGGACAATTGGAAGAGCACTCGCCTTTCTGTGAGCGTGACATTCGCCCACCTTCAGAACTGATTACTGAAACCAAGCCAGGTGAGTTTTTAATGAAGATTAAGAAGCATGGGCAGCTACATGAGTATGTGTATGATCAAAGTCCGTTTGATTTGGTAGGTTGGGATGGCTATTTGTGGCCATATGCTTTTTCAATTAATGATTTTGAACCAATAACAGGTAGAATCCATCAACCACCACCCGTACACCAAACTTTTCAGGCATGGGGTTTCGTAATTTGTTCGTTTGTACCGAGGTTGTTTGATTACCATCCACAATCAATTCCTGCGCCATACAATCATTCTAATATCGATTCGGATGAAGTATTGTACTATGCTGAAGGAGATTTTATGAGTAGAAAGGGCATTGATCGAGGATCATTTACATTACACCCTGGAGGATTGCCACATGGGCCGCATCCGGGAACGGTAGAAAAAAGCATAGGTGCCAAAGAAACGCATGAATTAGCAGTTATGATTGACACCTTTAAGCCTTTATACCTTACCGAAGCAGCCATGGAGTATGTTGATAAAAACTACCCCATGAGCTGGACGGAGTAAACTAATTCTCCCTCAATACATTTATTGGATTAGTAAGTCCTGCCTGCACCGTTCGGGCAGAAATTGTTATGAATGCAATAATTATTACAGCCAGCAATGTAATTACAAAAACAAGCGGACTTAAACTGGTATGATAAGCAAAACCATCTAGCCAATTATTCATAAAATATAAGCCAATTGGGATGGATACAGCAAAACCAATCAAAATTAGAAGTGCGAATTTCTTTGAGATCAATTTCAATATTGATAACACCGATGCACCTAAAACCTTTCTAATGCCAATCTCCTTTTTGCGTTGCTCAACATTGAAAGAAACAATTCCAAAAAGACCAAGGCAAGCAACAATTATGGCTACACCAGAGAATATTGTACTCATGAGCAATAAGCGATTTTCGGCCTCATACATTCGTTCTACATTGTCATCAATAAATAAATATTCAAATGGTGCTTCTGAGTTAAGTATCGGCCATTTTTCTTTAGCGAATTGAATTACTTCATTGGCTTTTCCGGGTTTAGTTTTAACTGTTACGTAATTGTGAGTAGCATTTGAAGGCTGCCTATGAAAGTGTAAAATTGGTCTGATTTCATCTTTCATTGTTTCAAAATTGAAGTCATCAATTACGCCAACAACATTCAATGCATCATCACCAATTTTTATCACCTGGCCATTCACATCAGTAAAGCCAAATGCCTCCATAGCCGCCTTATTTAGTACTACAGATTCACGTTGGTCACCAAATGAGTCATCATTAAAATTTTTACCATGGATGATCTCTATACCATAAGTTTGAAAAAATTTAGCATCATGGTATGTGTAGGCCATTCGCATTGGGTCATCTGTCCAGCCTTCTGGCCTTACAAAAACATGAGAGCCTGTCCAATCCGTTGGGATATGCCTTGAGTTGGTAATGGTAACAACATCCGATTGATTCAGAAGCTCATTTTTATATGTTTCAACCCTTGCAACTGCTGAATCTCCATCGGAAAAATTCCGAATTGAGAGCGGAATTACAACCAGGTTATTTTTATCAAACCCCATATCGGTAGTTTTTAAAAATTGGATTTGATTGCTGATCACCATAGTACCTACTATTAATAGAATCGAAATCATAAATTGAAAGGCTATCATCAAATCTCGAAGAGTACTTTTTCCAGCATTTTCTGCAGAAGAACCTTTTAAAGAGGAAATAATTCCAAATCGTGACATGATAAAGGCAGGATAACCGCCTGAAAGCAGCCCAATAATTATAATGAGACTGAAAATGGCAACATAAGTTAGCGGGTTAGAAAAAGGGATTACTAGTTGAAGGTTAAATTCAGAATTGATGAGCGGCAGGCATAATTGAGCGACCAATAGCGCCAGCACCATACTGAATGTAGTGATTAGTAGCGATTCACCTAAAAACTGACTAATTAATTGCTTTTTAGAACTGCCAATCACTTTTTTCACACCTATTTCTTTCGATCTGACGAGTGCGCTGCTGGTATATAAATTCACAAAATTAATTCCTGATATGAAGAGAATGCCTGCTGCTATGTATAATAGAATCATGGCTATTTCGGTATCACCTAGTAACGTGTCGTACACATCGTGCAAAGGCAAAAGCTTAAAATTGGTTCTGCTCTGCACCTCTTCGTTCCAGATGTTTGTAATTAAATTCGGGAATTTGGCTTCTAAACCTACAGCTGAACTTGGTGAGTTGAGAAGGATGTAGGTATTTAAAAATGATGCACCCCAATCGTTTTCAAATTGGCTATAAACGGGCAGGGTTTTTAATGATATTAGATGATCAATTTGTATGGAGGAATTTGTAGGGATTTTATTTAAAACACCAGTTACTGAATAAGACAACTCCGAATCTACTCGTATAACCTTGCCCATCGGGTCTTCAGTACCGAAGTATCGTGTGGCCATTTCTTCAGAAATGATAATGGAATTATCGGTGGGGAACGGATTTGCATTATCGCCTTGTTTCAGACTAAAATCAAAAATTTCGAATAGCTCTTGATCCGAATAGGCCACTCGTCCTTCAAATCGCTCATCTCCAATTTCTAATACGGCATTATTGTCTATGAACCTGGCTGAACTAACAACCTCTGGGTATTCTTGCTCCATTCTTTCGCCCATGGGCACCCAGGTATCGTAAGTAGGTTGAATACCGTTAGGCGTAATTCGCTCCTTGTAAGCCATAAAAATACTATCTGAATTTTTATGGAATTGATCATAAGTTAATTCATGATGGGCGTATATAAGAATGATAATAGTGGAGGCTAATCCAATGGCCAGACCAAGTACATTCAAAGAAGAGTAAAGCTTTTGCTTTAACACACTTCTAAAAGTGATTTTCAGAAAATTTTTAAGCATGAGTTTGAGTTTTTGATTAATGCTAAACTATTTCAATCTGTCCCATTTATAAATCAATATGTTTTGAAATGGGAATATGATGTAGTGAATCGTAAGATTTATGTTGTGAATGATAATCTCAAAACTGCTCAATTGAATAAATAACAATATCTTTGATCTGATGGAATTATTATGGTTAGTTACAGGAATAGCAATAGGAGGAATAGCCACATGGTTCATTGCCAAGTATAAGTTTAGTGGCAATAATTCTTCGGATTCTGAATTGAAATTGGAGAAGGAGCGGGTTCAAGATTTAAGAAATCAATACTCTGAGGTTAAAAAAGAGCTGGAAACTGAAAGAGCAAAAACCTTTGAATTAAATAATAACCTCGCAGCTACCGAGTCGGACTACCGAAACTTGCAAGAAAGACTAGCAGAGCAAAAACAAGAATTAAAATCCCTGCAAGAGCAGTTTGCTGTTCAGTTTAAAAACTTGGCCAACGAAATCTTTGAAGAAAAATCGAAAAAATTTACCGATCAGAATAAGACTAACCTATCTGAAATTCTTAATCCATTAAAAGAGAAAATCACTGATTTTGAGAAAAAAGTAGAGCTAAACAGCAAAGAGAATTTGCAATATAGTACAGCATTAAAAGAGCAGCTTACAGGGTTGAAGGAGCTGAACCAGCAAATGACGAAAGAGGCCGAGAGTTTAACCAAAGCGTTAAAGGGCGACTCAAAAGCTCAGGGTAATTGGGGCGAAATGCAGATTGAGCTCATTCTTGAAAAAGCCGGGCTTCAAAAGGACGTTCATTATTTTAAGGAGAAGAATTTCAAAACAGAAGATAATCAGAACCAGCGGCCGGATTATATTATTATGATGCCGGATGAAAAGGCCATTGTGCTTGATTCTAAGGTTTCTTTAACAGCTTATGCGAATTACTTTGATGCTGATGAAGCCAGGCAGGCCTCTCTTTTAAAACAGCATTTAGACAGTGTTAACGGGCATATTAAAATGCTCAGTGAAAAGAAGTATCAGAACATCCACGATATCAATCAGCCTGATTATGTGATGATGTTTGTGGCTAATGAGCCTGCGCTCACAATTGCTCTAAAAGAAGATCAGGACTTGTATGAAAAGGCCTTAGATAAAAATATTGTTTTGGTGAGCACTACCACTTTAATGGCAACGCTCAGAACAATCTCATATATCTGGAAACAGGACTTACAGAACAAAAACGCCATTGAAATTGCCCGCCAAGCCGGAGCGTTATATGACAAGTTCGTGAATTTCTCGAATGACCTGATTGACATTGGTAAGAGCATCGATAAAACCAAAGCCATCTACACAGAAGCTTCAAAGAAACTATATGAAGGTAATGATAACCTGGTTAGAAAAACAGAAAGACTGAAAGAGCTGGGAGCGAAAGCCAGTAAATCAATCGAATCTAAATTATTGGATAGAGCCGAGTAGGTTATTCTGTAAGAGGCAGAACTCTGGTTTGCTTTATTTTCTTGAGTACCATATGGCTGTTTACAACCCCTATATTATCTAGTCTGGCCAGTTTTTTATTAACGAAGCCACCGTAATCATCCATGTTTTTCACGAGAATTTTCAGGAGAAAGTCGAACGAGCCGGCCAGGTGATAGCATTCTAGTACCTCCTCGAATTTTTTAATGTCTTCCTCAAACTGCTTTAAGAAATCGGCCTTGTGAGATTCAAGGGTTACAGAGCAAAATACCTCCAGGCCAAAGCCCATTTTCTTCTCATCTATATGTGCATGGTAGCCCGTAATAACCCCTTGTTTCTCCAGTCTTTTTAACCGATCATAAACGGGAGTAATACTTAATCCCAACTCGCTACTTAGTTCTTTCATTGGCATTTTGCCATTGCGCTGTAGTATGGAAACTAATTTTCGGTCAAGGCTATCCATATAATTTTTCTGTTTTATCGGTAAATAAAAGCAAATATAGTTGATATATACTGCTATAATTAGAAATATTAGTTGATTTATCTGTTGTTGTGGCATTTTATACAATAATTTTTTTAATTACTCTTCTAAATGCTACTGCCATGAGTAAGAAAATGAGTCCAGAAAGTTTAATGATGTCGTATGGTTACAAACCATCGCTATCTGAGGGGGCAATTAAATCACCCATATTTCAAACATCTACATTCGCATTTGAAAGTGCCGAAGCCGGTAAAGCTTTTTTTGAAGTAGCCTACGGCCTAAGAGAGAAGAATGAAGGTGAAGAATTGGGGTTGATTTACAGCAGATTAAATAACCCTGATTTAGAAATCCTTGAAAACCGACTTACTCTTTGGGACGAGGCAGAAGATGCTGCAGTCTTTGAAAGTGGCATGAGTGCCATTACAACTGCATTATTACAGTTTCTTTCACCTGGAGATTTGATTCTGCACAGTAATCCTATTTATGGAGGAACAGATCATTTTATCAAACATGTGCTTCCAAGGTTTCAAATAAACGTAATAGGGTTTGATCCATTAGATTCTGAAGAGGATATCATTAAAAAAATAAAAGATAGTGGTAAGTCTGATCGATTGAAAATGGTTTATGTCGAAACGCCTGCCAATCCTACGAATCATTTAATTGATCTAGAATTGTGCAGAAGAGTGGCAGATCATTTTACCAAAGATGAAAAGGCTTTGGTTGTTGTTGATAATACCTATATGGGGCCTTTATGGCAGCACCCGCTGAAATTTGGTGCTGATTTGGTCATTTATTCAGCAACAAAATATATTGGTGGACATAGCGATGTAATTGCTGGTGCATGCCTAGGTTCAAAAGAGCTTATTGCAAAAATTAAAGAGATGAGAACTTTCCTGGGTAATATGGCTGGTCCATGGACGGGATGGTTGCTACTGCGAAGCCTAGAAACGCTGAAAATAAGAATGGAGAAGCAGGCTGAAAATGCAGCTTACGTTTATAATGTTATTAAAGATCATCCGAAGGTTGAGCGTATAGGTTACTTAGGGGCTATAAAAGAGGGAACCCCAGAGTATAAGATTTATAAGAAACAATATACCTCAGCTGGAGCGATGTTATCCATCATTTTAAAAGGGGGAGAAAAAGAAGCCTTCAAATTTCTTAACAGCCTTAAGTTAATCAAGCTGGCTGTGAGCTTGGGGAGTACTGAATCTTTGGCTCAGCATCCTGCTTCGATGACTCATGCAGGAGTGGATCATGAAGAAAAAATCAAATTTGGAATACGGGATAGTTTAGTAAGGCTATCAGTTGGGGTAGAAAATCCTGATGATCTGGTTTGGGACATTGAGCAGGCATTGGAGGAAATCAAGTAAACAGAAATTGGCCAAGTAATTTGTTATTTTAATCATTAAGTACTGGTTAGAATGTTTGAATCAAAATCAAGCTAAATAGCTATACTGCTCAATAAGTGTAGTAGTTTTTTTAAAGCTGGATTGACAAGCTTTTATTTTTTTACTTTTATATTGGTTAAATTATATTTAGCTTGTATGCTCGTTACACAATAAACCCTCAAATCATGAAAAAAATTATACTTATCTTATTTCTTGCATTTGTTACCATGCAAGGATACACACAGGTAAAAAAATGTGCCGTTATTTCGGTTTTTGGTAATCGAAACTTGTCTGATGATCCTCTGGATACTAAACTTTACGAAGCGCTTCTGAAAGATTCATCATTTAATATTGCCGGAACGGTAAATGAATATGAGAAATTGGTTAGAAATGAGTTTTTAGACTTATTTCCATTTCCATTTAAAGATAAGGCAGAAGTAATTAATAGCGATGAATATAAAGCACTGGATTCCATAACAGTTTATAAAACCTATGCTTGGGAAAAAAGTAAATTCAACTGGGCGGATCCATTAATAGGTGCTGACGGTTACTTAAAAATTGCGCCATGGCTAGGTGATGCTAAGGTTATTAAAAAAGCCTTCGAGGTTTTTCCGGATGTTGACGCAGTTTTAATTGCATACATAGACTTTAACCTTTACGATGCCGTGGGAATAGGTGGAATTTCAAGTAAAAAAGTGTACGCTTACGCTAATATTAAAGTATTTAACAGTGATGCCAAACGGATATTTAAAGTTAAAGATCGATCATCATCAAAGAAAGGAGTAACGGCATTGGGTGGCTTTGTTCTTGACCCTGACAAATTAAAACCGATGGTATTTGATGCAGCCGAACAACTTTTTGCAGATATGAAGAAAAAATTTCCGAAAAAACTAGAAAAAATGGCGAAGAAGATAGATAAAATGGCTGGTGAAGACGATAACTAAAGTCTACATTTTATAATTTAGAACCCTGGCCGAACAGTCAGGGTTTTTTTATGAAAGGCATATCTACAGACGTTATCCGGCTAGGAAAAAAATATCGACTTCAAAACTTTGGAGATGTTTATGAATTTGAAGTTGTTCAATTTTTACACGGAGAGAATTTCAAATTCAAAGATTTATCAACCCTTGAATTCTACGAATACAAGGATCTGGTGGAATTCGGTAAAGGGAAAGATTTTGAAATAATAGAAATCTAATCAGCTAATTCTTCTTGCAAATTCTTTCGCATAATAGGTAAGAATTACATCGGCACCAGCCCGTTTAATTGAAAGCAACACCTCATTCATGATAGCATCTTTATCTAACCAGCCTTTTTCTGCTGCAGCACATACCATCGCATATTCACCACTTACATTGTAAGCGGCAATGGGTAAGTCATAGTTTTCTTTCAATAGTTTGATCACATCCAAATAGGCCAATGCTGGTTTTACCATCAGAAAATCAGCACCTTCTTCTACATCTAAATCGGCTTCAATTAATGCTTCTCTTTGGTTGGCCGAATCCATCTGGTAGGTCTTTTTATCACCACTTTTTGGCGCTGAGTCTAAAGCATCTCTAAAAGGCCCATAAAAGGCGCTAGCATACTTTGCAGTATAAGACATGATAGATACATTAGAAAAGTCATTTATGTCTAATTCCTCTCTTAAATAGCCAACACGGCCATCCATCATGTCGCTCGGGCCAATGATGTCTATGCCAGTTTCAGCCTGTGCTAATGCCATTTTTGCCAGAATGTCCAGCGTTTCATCATTTAATATGTTGCCATGTTCATCAACTAAGCCGTCATGGCCATCAGAGCTGTATGGATCCATGGCCACATCCGTGATAATACATGCCTCAGGGAACTCTTTTTTTATTCTTTTAAGTGCTTGTAAGTAAAAGAACTGAGGATCGTGACTTTTAGTAGCGGTTTTATCCTTGTGCTTTTCTTCTACAACAGGAAAAATGTCAAAAGATTTAATGCCAACTTTCATGCACTGCTCAATCTCCAAAAGCATTTTATTCAGGCCTAAGCGATAAATACCTGGCATTGAAGCTACCTCAATTGCGCCTTGTGGCGATTCAAGAAGAAATAGCGGGTATATTAAATCAGACGTAGATACATGGGTCTCTCGGATCATGGATCTAATTGTTTCTGATTTCCTATTTCTTCTTGGTCGGATGTTCATTGTTAGCTTGGTAATAAATTTAAAG
>NZ_JAVJUY010000036.1:0-9081 GCF_040220315.1 Fulvivirga sp. | reverse complement strand
ATGTAGTAATCCTAATTGATTATGGTGGGTTTAATCTAAAATTGGCTTCTTTTTTGAAAAAGAAGGGTATTAAAATCTTCTATTATATTACGCCTAAGGTGTGGGCATGGAATCAGGGTAGGGCTAAAAGAATTAAACGTTTAGTTGATAGGATGTTTGTTATCCTTCCTTTCGAAAAGGATTTTTATCAAAAGTTTGATTGGGAAGTAGATTATGTAGGCAATCCTGTTCTGGATGCTATTAAGAATCATAAATACAAGGATGTTCACTTCTCAAATAATGATAAACCTATTATTGCCGTTCTACCAGGAAGTAGATCACAGGAATTGAAAACAACGTTGCCTGTTGTTAAAGAAGTAATAGTCAATAACCCACATTTGTATTTTGTTATAGCAAAGGTTAATAACCTGGAATTATCTCAATATTTTGGGGTAGAACACTTGGAGAATGTTGAGCTTACAGAAGGAAATACCTATGATTTATTAAAGAAAAGTAAAGCTGCCATAGTTACTTCGGGCACAGCAACATTGGAAACTGCTCTACTAAAGATTCCACAAGTGGTTATATACAAGACTAGCTATATATCTTATATTATCGGGAGACGGTTAATAAAGGTTGGTTATATTTCTCTTGTTAATCTAATTGCAGATAAACCAGTTGTTAAGGAGCTTATTCAAAATGATTTGAATAAAACCCAGTTAGAGTACGAGCTGAATTTGCTAATTAATGATGTTAAGAAAAGGGCAGAAATTATTGAAGACTATATTGATATTGAAAATACTCTGAATATAGGTTCTGCATCAAAAAACACCGCTGAATTAATCATCAAATACCTGAACTAAGCTACTTTTAACTTACTATACCGGGACTTATTAAATTTCTCCTCAGCATAAGCCCTGGTAATTATCAGCTTGGATGAATCTTTTTCGGAAGGCATTTCAAACATGGCATCATTAACAATAGCTTCACATATTGATCTTAACCCTCGAGCCCCAAGTTTATAATCCATAGCTTTTGTTACAATAAAGTCAATGGCACCTTTTTTAAATTCTATCTCAATATCTTCCATTTTAAACAATTTCTCGTATTGCTTAATCAGTGCATTTTTGGGTTCTGTCAGGATCTTTGTCAGTGCTTCCTCATCAAGAGGGTTTAAGTATGTTAAAACTGGTAGCCTACCGATAAGTTCAGGTATTAATCCAAAACTTTTTAAATCTTGAGCAGTAACGAACTGGAGTAAATTATCGTTTTCAACATCCAATGGGTTTAGGGCGTCTTCTTTAGAAGCAAACCCTAGTGGACGAGTATTAATTCTTTTTGCAATGTTTCTTGATATGCCATCAAAAGCCCCACCACAAATAAATAGAATATTTTCGGTATTAACTGAGATCATTTTCTGGTCTGGATGCTTTCTGCCTCCTTGTGGTGGAACATTAACAGTAGTTCCCTCGAGAAGCTTCAAAAGTGCTTGCTGTACACCTTCGCCACTAACATCTCTTGTTATGGAAGGGTTATCAGATTTCCTAGCAATTTTGTCTAACTCATCAATATAAACTATACCTCGCTCAGCGGCTTCTGTTTCATAGTCAGCTGATTGAAGTAATCTGGTCAAGATACTTTCAACATCCTCACCAACATAACCTGCTTCTGTTAGCACAGTAGCATCTGCAATACAAAAAGGTACTTGTAATATTTTGGCTAAAGTTCTGGCAAGGTAGGTCTTACCCGTACCTGTTTCTCCCACCATTATAATATTCGATTTCTCAATGGTCACATCATCATCACTGGGCTTTTGCATCAATCGCTTATAATGATTGTACACCGCTACTGACATTACCTTTTTGGCTTCATCCTGGCCTATCACAAACTCGTCAAGAAATTTTTTCATTTCTACAGGCTTCACCAAGTTAAAGCTAGGCGCACCCGAAGAGCCGCTACCTGTCTTCTTTTCATCACTAAGAATTTGATTTGCCTGGGTAATACATTTATCACATATATGTGCATGTATCCCTGAGATCATCAAATCAACATCCTTTTTATTTCTTCCGCAAAATGAACAAGTAACTTCTGACATAATTCTATTTTTTCTCTAACACCTCATCAATAAGGCCATAATTTTTCGCTTCACTGGCCCTCATCCAATAATCTCTATCAGAATCTTTCTCTATTTTATCGTATTTCTGACCGCTGTGTTTAGCTAATATGTTATAAAGATCTTTTTTAACTTCTAATGTTTGCTTTAAAGATATCTCCATATCTGATGCCTGCCCTTGCATGCCGCTCATAGGCTGATGAATCATGATTCTTGCATGAGGTAAGGCAGAACGTTTCTTCTCATGCCCAGACGCTAATAAAACAGCACCCATTGAGGCAGCTAGTCCGGTACAAATGGTTGCTACGTCAGGGTTAACATACTGCATGGTGTCATAAATACCCAATCCTGCATACACAGAGCCTCCGGGGCTATTTATGTACATAATAATATCTTTTTTAGGATCACTAGATTCCAAAAACAGTAATTGTGCAGTAATAATATTAGCAATCTGATCGTCTATGCCCATGCCAAGAAATATGATTCTATCAGAGATTAATCTTGTAAAAACATCAATTGCACGAAAATTGCCAGGACGCTCTTCGATAACATATTGCGTCATATTTTCGATTGCACTTGAATAGTCATCAAATGCATGTCCACTAATACCATGACTTTTAACAGCGAATTTTCTTAATTCTTCTTTATTTATCATTCTATTTAATCTCTTTTAAAGTACTCAATGTTAGTAAGAAAATCTAGATTTTATATAAAAAAAGCCCATCCATTTTAGGTGAGCTTCTTTACAACGTTAATTGATATTAATTAGTTTTCAGCAGCTTTTTTAAACTCATCTAAGTTTACTTTTTTATCTGCAAGAGAGATTTTTTCTTTTACTAATTGCATGATTTTATCTTCTCGTAATTCATTATACACCTTCATATAATTCTGGCCATTTTCAGCCTGAAGGTAATTGTCAGCAAATGAATCTAAATGGTCTTTTAATTGCTCAGCTGCTCCCGGTCCCCCCAGCTGGCTAAGAATCATACCTTTGGCTCGGTCTTTAACATCTTCATGCTCAACTTTAATATCATTATCTTCACTAATCTTATTTCTAAGTAAATCCCACTTAAGAGATCGTAAATAGTCCTCAAATTCTTTTGCAATATCTTCCTCTGTAACCTTACCTTCATTGGTTACTAAAAGCCATTTTTTTAAGAATTTTTCTGGCACTTCAATTTTAGTATTCTTAATAAGGGCATCTCTTATATCTCGATTTAATAAAAGATCAGATTCTCTTTTGTAATTCTCTTCTACAGTATTTTTAACCTTATCAATAAATTCACTTTCAGACTTAACCACATTTTTGCCAAATACTTTATCAAAGAGATCTTGATTTAAGTCGGCAGGAACAGTTCTATTTACATTTTTAACGGTAAACGTGAATTTTCCTTTTATATCATGGGCCTTATCATGTCCTATGTCCAGTAATGTCATCAAGTCATGGTCGTCATCCACTAATTTCTGAATGTCAACCTCAACAGCATCACCTGGTTTCAAACCTTTGAATTTCTTTTGTTCTTTCTTATTGATGGTTTCCCATTTTAGAAGAGTTTCATTGGTTAGTTCTCCATCAACTTCCTGGAAAGTTCCAAATAAGTCATCGCCTTCCGCGCTAATTTCTGGATTTGTAACTTCTCCAAATTGTTTCTTTACATTTTCGAGCGTTTCTTGTAACCCTTTTTTGTCAAGTTCAATTGTATAAGATTTAACTTTTACCTTCGATGAGATGTCATATTTAAAGTCATCAACCATTCCAATTTCATACTCAAATTCAAATTCTTTTTGAGTATCCCAATCAATATTTTTTGATTTCTCTTGATCAGGAAGGGGCTCACCAATTAACTGGATATTATTCTCCTTCACATAATTGTTGATTGATTGTGATAAAGTATTGTTTACTTCTTCTACTAAGATCGATTTACCATACATCTTTTTAATCAGTCCTGCAGGAACCTTCCCGGGTCTGAATCCTTTAATGTTGGCTTTCTTAGCATAATCTTTTACTTTTTCATCAACCTTAGGTTGATAATCAGTTTCGTTTAACTTAACTTTAATAACAGCTTCTGTTGAACTTTTTTTGTCTAATGAGATGTCCAAAGTAATAGAGGTTTAGTTCGGTGATATTGTAAATTAAAAACCCTCAATCTCGATTTTTATTCATCGTGATCGAGGGTATTTCTTTGTGCGGATGGAGGGACTCGAACCCCCATGCCGTGAGGCGCTAGATCCTAAGTCTAGTGCGTCTACCAATTTCGCCACATCCGCTTATTTCAAAATGGAGTGCAAATGTATTTATAAATTCTGATTGTACAAATATAAAATTTTACTTTTTTTGTTTTTAAATGAACCCGGTTTTGTATGATTGAAATTGACGTAGAAGAAGAAAATAAGGAGATTGTAAAGAGATACCGTCAACTGCTTAGGAATGCGAAACCATTTTTAAAGGATAACGATTCCAAGTTAATAAGAAAGGCATTTAACACGGCATTAGAGGCACATAGCGGAACACGAAGAAAATCGGGCGAACCATACATTTTCCACCCGATTGCTGTAGCAAGAATATGCGTTTCTGAAATTGGCCTTGGAACCACATCAATTATATCCGCGCTTCTGCATGATGTTGTAGAAGATACTGAATGGACTATTAAAGATATTGAGCGAGACTTTGGAAGAAAAATCGCAAGAATTATTGATGGTCTTACTAAAATCTCTGGTGTTTTTGAGCACGGCAGCTCACAACAAGCAGAGAATTTTAGGAAAATGCTATTAACTCTTTCAGAGGATGTTAGGGTGATACTAGTGAAACTGGCTGATAGACTGCATAACATGCGTACACTCGAAAGTATGCCAGTAAATAAGCAGTACAAAATAGCCTCTGAAACCATATTCCTGTATGCACCATTAGCTCACCGGCTTGGTTTGTACACAATCAAATCTGAAATGGAGGATTTATACCTTCGTTATACAGAAGCGGAAGTCTACGAAGATTTAGTTCGGAAAATAGATGCAACCAGAGAATCGCGCACTAAATTTATTAAAAGCTTTATCAGGCCAATTCAAAGAAATCTTAATGATCTTAAATTGGATTACGTGATAAAAGGCAGGCCAAAGTCTGTTTATTCCATCTGGAATAAAATGAAAAAACAGGACATTCCGTTTGAAGAGGTTTACGATCTTTTTGCAATACGAATAATTTTAGATGTACCACCCGAGGCAGATAAAGCAGCGTGCTGGCAAGTTTATTCCATTGTAACTGATTTTTATAAACCAAATCCCGACCGATTAAGAGATTGGATAAGTACGCCAAAAGCTAATGGGTATGAATCATTGCACACAACTGTTATGGCAAAAAACGGGCAGTGGGTAGAAGTTCAGATTCGGACTAAACGAATGGATGATATCGCTGAGAAAGGATATGCAGCACACTGGAAATATAAAGAAAGTGATGCTGGTAGCTCTGGATTAGAACAGTGGATATCTAAAGTGCGTGATATGCTTGAGCAAAATGACTCATCCGCACTTGAATTTGTAGATGATTTTAGAGGCAACCTTTTCAGCGATGAAGTATTTGCATTTACTCCTAAAGGTGAACTAAAGACTTTACCAAGGGGTGCTACAGCCCTAGATTTTGCATTTGAAATCCATACTGAAGTTGGAGCTAAATGTATTGGTGCTAAAGTCAATCAAAAGCTAGTTCCTATAAACTATACTCTCAAAAATGGTGATCAGGTTGAAATATTAACATCCAATAAACAAAAACCAAATGAAGACTGGCTTCGCTTTGTTGTTACTTCTAAAGCCAAATCAAAGATTAAAGACGGTTTAAAAGAAGATAAGAAGCAACTTGCCGAAGATGGAAAAGAACTACTTTTTAGAAAATTAAGACAGTTTAAAATTGATCATAGCCATGAAACTGTAGATAAGTTAAGGGCTTATTTTAACATGCCCAGTATTTTTGATCTCTATTTACGCGCTGGTAAAGGACTGATAGATAATAAAGACTTAAGAAGATTTAAGGACTTTAAGCCATCCGACACCATTAAATCTCGGCCATCAACAAAGATTTCTGATGCCCGGTCATTTGAGAAGGAAATTGTCAAAGTCAAATCCAATGACGTACTGCTAATTGGTGAGGATATGGATGTCATTGATTATAAATTGGCTAAATGTTGTAACCCTATCCCTGGTGACAATGTTTTTGGGTTTGTTACAGTTACTGAGGGTATAAAAATACATAGGGTATCATGCCCCAATGCACCAGAGCTACTCGCCAATCATGGGCATCGTGTGGTCAAAGCCAAATGGGCCAGTGAGCATGAAGCTGCATTTCTGGTAAGTATGAAAATAATTGGCACCGATAGAGTAGGACTTATCAATGACGTTACAAAAATTATTTCAGATGAATTGAAAGTGAATATGAGGTCTATGTCTATTGATACAGACTCAGGTATTTTTGAAGGCGAGATAATGCTTTATGTTAATGATACAAGGCATTTGGACTTACTAATTACGAAGCTAGAGAAAGTGGAGGGAGTAGTAAAAGTTTCTAGACTCGAGGCTTGAGAACATTCTCTAGATCTTAGGGGCTATCTTCTAACAGAATACATATATTTGCAATCTTCTTAATTAAGTATGGCGTTAAACGAAAAAGTATACGAAGAGGTAAAAAAGATTTTCACAGCTTACCTCGAAAATAAAGGTCTCAGAAAGACTCCGGAGCGTTATGCCATTTTAGAAGAAATTTATACACGAGAAGGCCATTTTGATGTGGAGTCTCTCTACATCAGCATGAAAAATAAAAATTATAGAGTTAGTAGGGCAACGGTTTACAATACTCTTGATCTGCTAGTGGAATGTGATCTTGTAAGCAAGCACCAGTTTGGTAGAAACTTGGCCCAATATGAAAAATCCTACGGCTTCAAGCAGCACGATCATTTAATATGTACAGAGTGTCATAAAGTGGTTGAATTTTGTGATCCTAGAATTCATAACATTCAAACTATGGTAGGTGAACTGTTAAATTTTGATATTGTGCACCACTCGTTAAATCTTTACGGTATCTGTGGAGATTGTCGAATAAAACTAAAGACAAAAGAAAAAAATTGATATATGAAATTTACTTATAAAGAAGTAGATGGTATTTTAAAGTTAAGCTTGTCTGGAGATCTGATAGGTGAAGATAATGGAATTGACATAATTGAAGTTGTTAATGATCAAATCCAGCAAGGCTCTATTTTGTGTTTGGTAGATATTTCTGAGTTGAGATATATCAATAGCAGTGGTATAGGTGTGCTAATAACGATACTCACCAAATTTAGAAATAAAGGGGGTGAATTGTGTTTGTTAAATCCTTCAGAGAGTGTTAAAAAATTGTTGATCATCACAAAGCTGAATGCAATATTTAGCATTGAGAATGATGAGCAAGTAGCCATCCAGTTATTAAAGAAAGCAGTAGACTAATGAAGTTGGATATTTTATTAGGCCTCCAGTGGGGTGACGAGGGTAAAGGCAAAGTAGTTGACTACTTAGCTCCTAAATATAATGTTGTTGCCCGGTTTCAGGGAGGCCCTAATGCAGGTCACACCTTAGAGTTCGATGGCATAAAGCATGTACTTCACCAGATACCAAGTGGAATTTTCAGAAATGATATTTTAAATATCATAGGCAATGGTGTAGTGTTAGATCCTGTAATTTTTAAGAAGGAAATAGATGCATTGGCTAAATTCAATCTAGACCTCAATAAGAATCTGGTTATTTCAAAGAAGACTCAGCTAATACTACCAACGCATCGTCTTTTAGATGCAGCCTATGAAAAGTCAAAAGGCAACAAAAAAATTGGCTCCACTTTAAAAGGGATAGGGCCAACCTATCAGGATAAAATAGCAAGAATGGGCCTGAGAGTTGGAGATGTGCTACAACCTTCTTTTAAAGACAAATACAATAAGCTTGTTGAAAAACATATCCAAATTTTAGGATTTTATAATGAACACCCAGATTTAACAGAATTAGAAAAAGAATTTTTCAATTCAATTGAGTTCCTTAAAACATTCAAATTAGTTGAGAGTGAATATCTTGTTAATGATAGTTTAAATAAAGGAAATACAGTGTTGGCTGAAGGAGCCCAAGGATCATTACTTGATGTTGACTTTGGAAGCTACCCATTTGTGACGAGCTCAAACACTACTTCAGCCGGAGTGTGCAGTGGACTAGGTGTAGCACCCAATAAAATAGGGGAAGTATTCGGGATATTTAAAGCATATTGTACAAGAGTGGGCAGCGGCCCTTTTCCAACAGAATTGTTTGATGAAGAGGGTAAAACAATGCAAAAAGTCGGCAATGAGTTTGGAGCCACAACGGGTAGACCTAGAAGGTGTGGTTGGTTAGACTTACCAGCTTTAAAGTATGCTATAATGATCAATGGTGTAACACAGCTTTATATGATGAAAGCGGATGTTCTCAATGTCTTTGAGAATTTAAAAGTATGTGAGGCATATAAAAGAGAGAATGGAGATATTATTGATATAATGCCTTACGAAATTGTCGATGAAAAACTGGAACCTGTATATACCGAAGTAAAAGGATGGAATTGTGATTTGGAAGAAGTATCGTCATTCGATGAATTCCCTAAAGAACTGGTAGATTATGTAAAATTCATTGAAGATAGGGTCGGAGTTCCTGTAAACCTGGTATCTATCGGCCCTGATAGAACACAGACGATAATCAAAGAAGCAGTAGTTGCACAAAAGAATTAAAAATTAATTTCCTTAAAACTCTTGCGGGTAATGCTGAAGGTGTTACCTTTGCAGTCCTCTTTAGAAGAAAGGGGGATGAAGGTGTTGAAGAGGTGGGTTAAATAGTGGGTGCGATCGAGTATTAGAGCCCTAAAAAATATCACAAATTTTTTTCCTTTAGTAGTTGCGGATAAAGATTGAATGATTATCTTTGCACTCGCTTTCGAAAAAAGGGAGCAAAAATGAGCTGGAAAA
>NZ_JAVJUY010000035.1:0-8673 GCF_040220315.1 Fulvivirga sp. | reverse complement strand
GATCATGTTGTTTGTAACCTTAAATTCGAAAGATTGTGTTTAAAAAAATATTAATTGCAAATAGAGGAGAAATAGCCCTGCGCGTAATTAGAACGTGCAAAGAAATGGGCATTAAAACGGTTGCTGTTTATTCCACTGCCGATAGGGAAAGCCTTCATGTGCGCTTTGCAGATGAAGCGGTGTGTATTGGGAAACCTCCTAGCAAAGACTCTTATTTAAATATACCTAATCTTATTGCAGCCGCTGAGATTACCAATGCAGATGCGATTCATCCTGGGTATGGTTTCCTTTCAGAAAATGCTGAGTTCAGTGCTGTTTGTCAGGAATATGGCATCAAATTTATTGGTGCATCACCTGATATGATTGATAAAATGGGTGATAAGGCTACAGCCAAAGCAACCATGAAAAAAGCAGGAGTTCCTACTATTCCTGGTTCTGAAGGATTGTTGAAATCCATTGAAGAAGGCAAGAAAATTGCCAGTAAAATCAAGTATCCCGTAATTCTTAAAGCAACAGCCGGAGGTGGTGGCCGCGGTATGCGAATAGTAAAAGATGAAGCAGGTTTTGAAAAGGCTTGGAATGATGCAAAGCAAGAATCTGGAGCAGCATTTGGCAATGATGGACTTTACCTTGAGAAATTTGTTGAAGAGCCTCGTCACGTAGAAATTCAAATTGTAGGCGATAAAAGAGGTAAAGCTTGCCATTTATCTGAAAGGGATTGCTCTATTCAGAGAAGACACCAAAAATTATTAGAAGAAACTCCATCTCCAGTAATGACTAAATTCAAAAAGCTGAGAGATAAAATGGGTGATGCTGCCGTTAAAGCCGCTGAAGCCATAAAATATGAAGGTGCCGGAACTGTTGAATTTTTAGTTGATAAGCACGGAGATTTCTATTTCATGGAAATGAATACTCGTATTCAGGTAGAACACCCTATTACTGAGGAGGTTACTGATTACGATTTGATTAAAGAACAAATTAAAGTAGCTGCAGGAATTACTATCTCAGGCAAAAACTACACTCCCAACCTTTTTGCGATGGAATGTAGAATTAATGCAGAAGATCCAGCAAATGGTTTTAGACCATCACCAGGAAAGATTACCAATCTACACTTGCCAGGTGGTCACGGTGTAAGAGTGGATAGCCACGTGTATGCTGGATATACCATTCCACCAAATTACGACTCAATGATTGCCAAGCTTATCGTGAGCGGCCAATCTAGGGAAGAAGTAATTACAAGAATGAAAAGAGCGCTAAGCGAATTCGTTATTGAAGGAATTAAAACAACAATACCATTCCATTTAAAGTTAATGGACGATAAGAAGTTCCAGTCTGGTGATTTTACCACTGCTTTTATGGATACTTTTGATATGAGCGGTATTCAATAAATAGTTGAACTACACGTAGGAGCCTCTTCATTTGATGGAGAGGCTTTTTTATTTTGCTAATGTCCCCTTTCATAATATTTCGGTCTGATGTATCTTCATTATTCACTTTAACTGAATATGAGAAAAGAAATACGTTTACAGCACTCCATTTACATTATCTTATTACTCTTAAACCTCACATTTTCATGCTCAAATAACGAATCAGCAGATACAGCTTTTAAGGGTAGCAATATTGAAATACCGTATGAAAATGGTCTGCTCACAATAAGCGCCATCACGCAAGATATTATCAATTTCAGATATTCTGATAGCCTCACTTATGGTGACAGGGACTACGCTCCAATTCTTACTTCATCAGTGAATTTACAAGTTGAAAAACAAGAAGATAACTTAATCCTTAGCACTGAAAATATTGAGCTCTTTGTTCAGCTAAAGCCATTTTCTATTAGCATAAGAGATGTAAACTCCACAGAAAAAGCGTACCTAATATCGCCTTATGGAAGAAATGGAGATACTACAAGCATTCAGTTCAAGCTGAAAGAAAATGAAGCTATTTATGGAACAGGCGCCAGGGCTTTACCTTTAAATAGAAGAGGTTATAAACTTGACATGTTCAACAAGGCGCATTACGCCTATCAGATGGGAAGCGTGCTCTTGAACTATTGCATTCCACATATCACTTCATCTGAAAAGTATATGCTGTTGTTTGACAATCCTGCAAAAGGCTGGATGGATATTGGCAAAACAGTTGAAGATGAATTAAACTTCTCAACGTTAGGCGGCAACATGTCTTATTATTTCATTAACGGAGATTCTTATGACGACATGATTGCCAAGTATACTGAACTGACAGGCCGCCAGCAGCTCCCCCCTGTCTGGACATTCGGAAATTTGCAGTCTCGTTTTGGTTACCGAAATCAGAAGGAGGCTTTGTCCATGTTAAACAAATCGCTGGAAGCTGGTTATCCTGTAGACGCCATGATTTTGGATATCTACTGGTTTGGCCCGGAGCTACAAGACGGACAAATGGGCAAATTAGATTGGGATGCAGAAAAATGGCCAAATCCGAAAGAGATGATTGCTGAATTTGAAGAAAAGAATGTAAAAACCATCACTGTTTCTGAGCCGTTTTTCACTTTAAAATCAGGTCGATTTGAAGAACTTGAGTCAAAAGGATTGCTGGCTAAAGACAATGCCGGAAATGCTATGCAAATACCTTATTTCTACTTCGGTAATACCGGTTTACTAGACATTTTCAATGCTGATGCCCAACAATGGATATGGAATCAGTACAAAAGAATGGATGAATACGGCATTGATGGCTGGTGGGTAGACTTGGGTGAGCCGGAAGTACACCCAGACGATATAATACATGTGAACGGGTTGGGACAAGAAGTTCATGGAGCATATGGCCATGAATGGGCTAAAATGCTTTATGAGGGTTATGAAAAGGATTACCCAAATGAGCGACTTTTTCATATGGGCCGAGCAGGTTTTGCAGGTACTCAACGCTATTCACTGATTCCATGGTCGGGAGATGTGAGCCGAACATGGTCGGGGTTAAATGCACAAATTCCAATTATGACAGGCATTGGAATGAGCGGCATTGGCTACATGCATGCCGATGCAGGTGGGTTTTCGTTCGTGGAAGAAGCAAATCCTGAATTATATACACGATGGTTACAGTTTGCCATCTTCACTCCTGTCTTTAGACCACATGCTGATGAAGTAGTTGCTCCAGAACCCGTAACCTGGCCTGAAGAAGTACAGAAAAATGTAAAGCCAGCCATTGAACTGCGTTATAAAATGTTGCCCTATAATTACACACTCGCCTGGAAAAACATGACCTCGGGCATTCCAATGGCCAGACCAATATTCATGGAATATGAATCAATTCCTGATACGTTGATTAGTGAGTATATGTGGGGTGAGGATTTATTGGTGAGTCCTGTTTTACAACCAGGCGAAGTAATCCATAAAACCTATTTACCTGAAGGTGTTTGGTACGACTTGCACTTGAACAGCCAACATCAGGGCAATCAATGGGTTGGAAAAACGTTGGCCAAGGATCACATACCTGTATATGTTAAAGGTGGTTGTGTACTAGTTACTACACCAGCCATGAACAATACTACTGAGTTTACTTCTGAGAATCTCAATTTCACTTATTATTACACAGAAAATTCTAGTGAAAATGTCGTTTACTTTGATGATGGTAAAACAAAAGGTGCCTACGAAAAAGGTGAATATCATTTGATTAAGACTAATGTTCAGCCAAACCAAACCGGATTAAGTATTACTTTAAATGTAGAGGGCTCAGGGTATGTAAATTCTCCAGAAAATAGGAATATTAAGTTCAGTTTAATAGGTGTGCCAGAGCCTGACAATATTATGATTGATGGTAAGAAAGCTGTTTTCAGCATGTCTGATAATGCTATTCTATTTAACCTATCTTTGAATAAGAATTCAACAATTGTTGTGAATTACAAATAGCTGCCTTGAGGATATCCATCATTATATTAATCATCGCCATTTCTACTGCACCTTCTTTCGGCCAAAACAAATTGCTGCTTGAAACCGGAGGTTCATTGTTTAGCTATTCAGGGGATATGGGTTCTTTTGATCAGGCGGGAGGTGGTTTTCATGTAGGAATTCGATTGAATAAAAAGCGTAAGCTCAACGGGTCCTTTCAGCTGATTTTAGGGTCTGTAAGTGATGATGATCCGGAACAAGCCCCACCTACTCAAGGCGGAACAGTTACTCCTAATCGATACTTTAAAACCACCTTTTTCGGAGTTAATTATGCGCTTAATTATCACTTCATTAAAAATGAGCGTTGGTGGGTGTATATTTCTCAAGGCATTGGTTTTCTACGTTTTACACCCAAAGATGCCAGCGGACAAAGCCTCGTAAATGCCACGAATACAAGAGAAGATGGCGAGGACTACAGAAATACAACTGCATTTCTACCTACAAGTATTGGAGCCATTTTTTACCTATCAAATAAGGTAGGCTTGGGTGTTTCCTTAAGCGCCTTGAACACTGCTACTGATTATCTTGATAACATTTCAGAACTTGGAGAATCGGGCAACGACAATATTTTTCAAGCTAGATTTTCATTGATCATACCCATACGATTAGTTTCAAGTGAACAATAGCCATGCGCTGTATTAGAACAACCTGCTCATGTCCGATGCTTTGGCTGAACAATTACCCAAGAGTCTGTGGCACCTTTAGTTATGGATTAAATTGCCGGGTTACAAACCCTTATGGTCATTGAAAAGCACAAGTGGATACTTGCGCTAGATGCGATTTCAGAATGAATTTTCAATAAACAACTTGTCTAGTCTTTCTTTGCCTCAATCAACTCCACCAACTCATTGTACCACTGCTCACCATATTTACGTATGAGCGGGTCTTTTAAGAATTTATAAATTTCAATACCTAGTTCCTTGCCGAAATCGCAGGCCGGATTGCAGATGTGCCAACGGTCGTAATTCAGGGCTTCAAACTCATCGTACTTCTTGGCGCGTATTGGATACAGGTGGCAGCTTATTGGTTTTTTAAAGTCCGTTTTGCCATCGTTATACGCTTCTTCAATACCACATTTTAAAATGCCCTTCTCGTCATACACGGCATAGGCACATTCCGCTCCACCGATTGTGGTGGTAGAGTATTCACCATCTTCATCCAGCACATATTTGCCTTCTTTTTCAATGGCTGCTATCCCCTCCTCCATTAAATAAGGTTTCACTGCCTCATAGGCCTCTTCCAGTTTCTTTAGTTCGTCCAATTCCAAAGGCGCACCTAAATCACCTTCTACACAACATGCCCCCTTACACTTCTCCAGGTTGCAAACAAAAAACTTCTCTTTGATGTCATCAGACAGGATTACTTTTCCGTGTTCAATCATGTTTCAATTAGCAATGTGCAATTATCAATGAGCAAAGCTACAGCATTTAACTCCAAGCTGCTAGTGGCTGGTGGCTGGTAGCTGGTGGCTAGCGTCTGGTTACTAGCGACTAGAGACCAATAACCAGTGACCAGCAACCAGTAACTAGTGACCAGCAACTTTAATCACAGAAAACTTCAAATCTCCGTAGTACAAACACATCAAATACCTTAGATTTGTTCCTTATCACATCATCAAAATTTACAGGGGATAGTTCGCGCGAATGGAGTATTTAGATAGCCTCAACGAACCACAACGAGAAGGAGTAGTTAACACAGAAGGACCCACCATGCTAATTGCCGGTGCGGGGTCAGGAAAAACAAGAGTTCTTACATTTAGAATTGCTTATCTGATTCAAAACAAACAGGTTGATCCGTTCAACATTTTGGCACTTACCTTTACCAATAAGGCCGCCAAAGAAATGCGCGATCGTATAGAAAGTGTGGTTGGCACCGAGGCCAGAAATCTATGGATGGGTACATTCCACTCCGTTTTTGCCAGAATTTTAAGAGCTGAGGCTGACAAGCTGGGCTACCCTAGCAACTTCACCATTTACGATGCGGATGATTCTAAATCGTTGGTAAAAACCATTGTAAAAGAATTAAACCTTGATGACAAAGTATATAAGCCCAATGTGGTTTTCAACAGAATATCAGGTGCTAAAAACCGACTTATCTCGTGGCGCGAGTATTTAAACAACCCTATTTATCAGGCCGATGACGAAAGCAACATGAAGCCTGAGTTGGGTAAGATCTATAAAATTTACTCAGAGCGTTGCTTCAAAGCAGGCGCTATGGATTTTGATGACCTGCTTTTTAACACGAATGTGCTTTTCAAAGAGCATACTGATGTGCTCAACAAATACCAACAGCGTTTCCATTATGTGATGGTAGATGAGTTTCAGGATACTAATATTTCGCAGTATCTGATTACCAAAAGACTTGCCGCAGTTCGACAAAATATTTGTGTAGTAGGTGACGATGCACAAAGTATTTATGCCTTCCGTGGTGCGGATATTCAAAACATTCTCAATTTTGAAAAGGATTACCCTGATTTGCGGGTTATCAAATTGGAGCAAAACTACCGTTCTACAAAAACCATCGTAAATGCAGCCAATTCAGTCATCTTCAAAAATAAAGCACAGCTAAAAAAGAACGTCTGGACGGATAATGACGAGGGTTCACTCATTGAGGTGCTTCGTGCGAATTCGGATAACGAAGAAGGCAAGCTGGTGGCTTCAGCCATATTTGAAGATAAAATGCAGCATCAGGTAAAGAATAGTGACATCGCCATTCTTTACCGAACCAATAGCCAGTCGAGAGCCATGGAAGAGGCCTTACGAAGAATGAACATCAAGTACAAAATTGTAGGTGGTCTGTCGTTCTACGCTCGTAAGGAGATCAAAGATATTATGGCCTACATGCGATTTGCCATCAACACCAATGATGAGCAATCGTTTCGCAGAATTATCAATTACCCAAAACGTGGTATAGGAGATACTTCTGTAGATAAAATGGTGGTAGCCGCTAATGAAAATAATATTCCGTTATGGGAAGTATTAACTAACATTAACGCTATTCTTCCGGGCCGTGCAGCCAATGCTGTTACTGATTTCGTAACTATGATCAAGCGATTTCAAATAGAAATTGGCAAGAAAGATGCCTTTGAAGCAGCCACCGAAATTGCCAAGCGTTCGGGCTTACTGCGTGATTTATATGAAGATAAAACGGTTGAAGGGCTCAATCGCTACGAAAACGTTCAGGAATTGCTCAATGCGGTAAAAGAATTTGTTGATGATCCTGAAAAGGAGGATAAATCGTTAGGAGCCTTTTTACAGGAAGTGGCACTGCTCACTGGTGTAGATAATGATAAGGATAATGATAACGACAAGGTTACGCTAATGACCATACACATGGCCAAGGGCTTGGAGTTCAAGAACGTCTACATTGTTGGAATGGAAGAAGATTTGTTTCCTTCGCAAATGATGTTGGCAAGCAGAGCAGATTTAGAAGAGGAAAGGCGTTTGTTTTATGTGGCCATTACACGTGCAGAACACAAACTTGTTCTTTCCTATGCATTAAGCCGGTATCGCTTTGGTAGGCTAAAGAATTGTGAACCCAGCAGATTTATCGATGAGGTAGATCCTAGCTTTATTAAAGTGAATGAACGGTCACGACCAACCGAATCAGCTAATACAGGTGCAGGCTATGCAAAGAGTTTTATTTCTGGAATGAAAAAAACTACGGCCTCACAGCCGATACAAAGAAAATCGAATTATAAACCATCACCCGACTTTGAACCGAGTGATACTTCCAATCTGCAAAGTGGAATGAAAGTAGAACACCCTAAATTTGGCTATGGGATGGTTTCTGAGATAGATGAAAGCGGAGCAAACCGCAAAGCCAAAGTAAATTTTGATGACTTTGGTGAAAAAACATTATTACTTAGTTTTGCTAAACTTAAAATTCACACCAATTAAGGTTACTTCATGTAATGAGCACAAGCAGATTATCCGAATTCCTTTAAGAGTGATAGTCATGCGAATTGCATGTGACATATAAAAATTAAACGATACACATGAATTACAATACCAGCCTGGAGCCAATAGTTCTAAAAGAATATGGCCGAAACGTTCAAATGCTTGTTGAGTATTTAAAAACGGTAAAAGACAAAGAAAAAAGAACTGAACAAGCCCACGCATTGGTTGACCTGATGCGTCAGATAGCACCCTCCGTAAAAGAAACAACAGAAACCAACCAAAAACTATGGGATGATCTATACATTATGGCTGGCTTAGAAATTGAGTTAGATGGCCCCTATCCAAAGCCCGAGGAAGAAATGATCAACAAAAAACCTCAACGTATGGGTTATTCCACAAATCATATTCGCTATAAGCACTATGGTAAGAATATCGAGTTATTGATTAAAGAGGCGATTAAGAAGGAAGACCCACAAGAAAAAGAGGAAGCCATTATTTATATTGGTAAGCTAATGAAAAGCTTCTATGGCAGCTGGAACAAAGAAGTAATTGATGATGCCGTAATTCTTGAAAACATTCAGACCATCTCTGGTGGTAAGCTGGATATTGACTTAAGTAAAGTGCGGGAAGACAACTTGTTCGAAAAACTTTACAAAGCCAAAACCAGAAAATCTTACGAAGACCGAGAACGCGAAAGTAATAGCCGCAGCGGTGGTGGCAGGGGAAGAAATAATCGCAAAGGTGGTGGTAGTTCAAGACGCAGAAGAAATTAAATGAGTTCACTCAAAATTCAGGGAGGCGTCAAACTCCAAGGTGAGATTATTCCTCAAGGCGCCAAAAATGAAGCACTACAA
>NZ_JAVJUY010000034.1:0-3631 GCF_040220315.1 Fulvivirga sp. | reverse complement strand
TTTTAACGTGGCTGTGTGTGCCGAGACAGGAGTCCCGATGGCTATCGGGATGTCTGCCTGTTTCAACACCCTACAGTATATTCGTCAATTTTAACGTGGCTGTGTGTGCCGAGACAGCAGTCCCGATGGCTATCGGGATGTCTGCCTGTTTCAACACCCTACAGTATATGTCCTTCTGACACTTCAAATATAGCTTAATGAGCTTTTTATTAAAATTTTTTCATATTTATAGCATAATATTTACATACTATTTATTTAAAGCCTAATTTTATTTTAATAATTATAATTTAATCTATCAATTATGCCTCAAAATTTCGAAATTGATAATGTAGATCTTCAGATTCTGGATATTCTGATGAAAAATGCCAAAAAGCCTTATACCGAAGTGGCCAAACAAGTATTTGTTTCAGGCGGTACTGTACATGTAAGAATGCGAAAAATGGAAGAGGCTGGCATCGTTACCGGCACTACACTTGAACTTGACAATACCAAGCTGGGCTATGATATTACTGCCTTTATAGGTATTTTTCTAGCTAAAAGTGCTTTGTATGATGATGTAATTAATCAACTAAAGGCCATCCCTGAAATTACGAACGTGCATTATACAACAGGAAACTACAGCATGTTTGCAAAAATCAATTGTAAAGACACGCAGCATCTTAAAGACCTGTTACACGATAAAATTCAACGAGTTGATGGAATTACAAGAACCGAGACCATGATTTCCTTAGAAGAAAGTATCAACAGGCCCATTCCGGTTACTCATGCCGATAAGTAAAACATATGCTTCCATAAGACATTTCTATTTAAAAAATCCAAATTGGGGAACATCCTTCCATAGATTTTGTTGTACATTTGTGGTGTAATTTGAAATTAGTCTAAATAATAACTAATGAGTAAAGACGATCAAATTTTAGAAGAATTTACCTCCAAAGAGTACGAACACGGCTGGAGTATTGATATAGAGTCTGATCAGGCCCCAAAAGGGTTGAATGAGGACACAGTACGCTTTATTTCTGCTAAAAAAGAAGAGCCTGAATGGCTACTTGAATGGCGATTGAGTGCCTTCAGGAAATGGCAGAAAATGAAAGAGCCAAAATGGCCAAATGTCACCTACCCTGCTGTGGATTATCAGGATATCATATACTACTCTGCTCCTAAGAAAAAGAAGCAGTTAAATAGTTTAGATGAAGTTGATCCTGAGTTAAGAGAAACATTCAAGAAATTAGGTATCTCTTTAGAGGAGCAAAAAAGGCTTACTGGTGTAGCGGTTGATGCTGTTATTGATAGTGTATCTGTGGCTACCACTTTTAAAGATAAATTAGCCGAATTAGGAGTTATCTTCTGCTCATTTAGTGAAGCAGTAAAAGAACATCCTGAATTGGTGAAGAAATATTTAGGCTCAGTGGTACCGGCAGGCGATAATTTCTTTGCTGCTTTAAATTCAGCCGTTTTCTCCGATGGTTCTTTTTGTTACATCCCAAAGGGTGTGCGATGCCCGATGGAGTTATCGACTTACTTTAGAATAAATGCAGCCAATACTGGTCAGTTTGAAAGAACTTTAATTGTTGCTGAAGATGCATCATATGTATCTTACCTCGAAGGTTGTACAGCTCCTCAGAGGGATGAGAATCAGCTGCACGCTGCAGTCGTAGAAATTTATGCAGCAAAAGATGCTGAAGTAAAATATTCAACAGTACAGAATTGGTATCCGGGCGATAAAAACGGAAAAGGCGGTATCTACAACTTCGTAACCAAACGTGGTTTGTGCGCAGGTGATAACTCCAAAATTTCATGGACTCAAGTTGAAACGGGTTCTGCAGTAACGTGGAAATACCCTTCTTGCATCTTAAAAGGTGATAACTCCACAGGTGAGTTTTACTCGGTGGCCGTAACTAATAATTATCAGCAAGCTGATACAGGAACCAAGATGATTCACATAGGTAAAAATACCAAATCAAGAATCGTTTCTAAAGGTGTGTCAGCAGGGCATTCACAAAACAGTTACCGCGGGCAAGTGCATGTGATGAAACGTGCAGAAGGTGCAAGAAATTTCTCACAGTGTGATTCTTTATTAATGGGAAATCAGTGTGGGGCACATACATTCCCGTACATCGATATTGAGAACAGCACTGCCCAAGTAGAACACGAAGCAACAACTTCAAAAATTGGTGAAGACCAGATTTTCTACTGTACACAAAGAGGTATAGATGAAGAAAGTGCAGTTGCACTTATTGTAAACGGCTATTGCAAAGAGGTTTTAAACCAATTGCCTATGGAGTTTGCTGTTGAGGCGCAGAAATTATTAGCACTTACGCTTGAAGGATCTGTAGGATAATCCCAATTAACAATTTTCAATTAACGATTAACAACAAAGTCGAATGTTAAAAATTAAAGACTTACACGCCTCTATCGAAGGCAAAGAAATATTAAAAGGTATCAACCTGGAAGTGAAAGCAGGTGAAGTACATGCCATTATGGGACCTAACGGTTCTGGTAAAAGTACCTTAGCTTCTGTTCTTGCCGGAAGAGAAGATTATGAAGTAGTAAAAGGAGAAATAGATTTTGATGGTAAAGATTTACTTGATCTTGCCGCGGAAGAAAGAGCCAGGGAAGGTGTGTTTCTTGCATTCCAATATCCTATCGAAATACCTGGAGTGAGCACTACTAACTTTATGAAAACGGCTTTAAATCAAGTGCGTGAATATCGCGGACTGGAGCCCTTAGATGCCGTTTCTTTCTTAAAGATTATGAAGGAGAAAATGCAACTGGTAGATATTGACCAGTCATTACTAAGCAGATCTCTTAATGAAGGCTTCTCAGGTGGTGAAAAGAAGAGAAACGAAATCTTCCAGATGGCCATGCTAGAGCCCAAGTTATCCATCCTTGATGAAACGGATTCAGGTTTGGATATCGATGCCCTGAAGATTGTTGCTAATGGGGTGAATAAATTAAAGTCAAAAGACAACGCCACAATCGTTGTTACTCACTATCAAAGGCTTTTAGATTATATTGTTCCTGACTATGTGCATGTGCTATATAACGGAAGAATTGTTAAATCTGGCAGCAAAGAACTAGCTCTTGAATTAGAAGAAAAAGGGTACGATTGGATCAAAGAAGAAGCAAACGCTACAGCTTAATCTATTTATGGCAGAATTAGCAGAAAAAAGCAAAATAATGGAAGGTATTATCAACCGTTTTAATGAATTGAGCCCCTCTTCTGACTTTCATCAGAATAGAAAAGAGGCTATGGATTTATTAAATTCTATAGGACTACCTACTATTAAAAACGAGGAGTATAAATTCACTAACATCACCAAAATACTCGAAAAGGAATTCAATTCAATTCCACATCACTCAAATAGCAACATTCAAAAGGAGGCAATTCAAAAATTAGATATTGAAGGCCTTGATGTGCATAAATTAGTGTTTATTAATGGGGTGTATTCAAGTGATTTATCAGATGATATAACGATCAAAGGAGTATCGGTAACTAACCTAGATACTGCTATTGTTGAAGGAAATGAGTCATTGAATAAGTATTTTGGTAAAGCTTCCAGAGGGAATAAAGATGCCTTTTTGGCACTTAACACGGCACTAACAGAAGATGGTGCTTTGATACATCTAGAGG
>NZ_JAVJUY010000033.1:0-12672 GCF_040220315.1 Fulvivirga sp. | reverse complement strand
GATTCTGTACTGAAATATATGTGCATGATGAGAACGGAAATGATTTAGGTATAACAAGATTAAATGATGATAATGATTTTGTCATTCCAGCTGCAGATCAAGGAGTGTATGACAGAAGAATTTTCGACCGACAAGGTTTTTTAATTGATCAACGATATTTCAATTCAGATGGTGTTCCTTCTGAGCAACAAGATGGAATCGCACGAATAGAACTCATAAGGAATGATAAAAGACTGGTAACTCAGGTAAGAAGATATGGGTTAAATGGTGAGCTGAAAAATGCTGCAAGTGATGGGGTGGCCATAATTAATATAGAATATACCGAAGATAGTCAGTTTAAATCCAGAACTGATTTGGATAAAGATGGCAATATCGTTGAGCGATAGGCGATGAGTGATGGGAGTAGCTTCGCCTAAACCATTCAGAAAATCATGTTAAAATACCCATTAAGATATCTGAGAAAGAACCTACGATATACGCTTATTAATATTCTAGGTCTTTCAATTAGCTTTAGTGCAGCCCTCCTCTTAATTGCTTATGCACTTTTCCATCTTTCATTTGATGATTTCCATCAAAATGGAGAGAATATATACAGGGTAAATATGCATCTTGTTTTTGCCTCCGGAGGAGAGGAAAGTTATGCTTCTACTTACTCCCCGGTAGGTAAACGTCTGCAAGAGGAGTTTCCTGAAGTAATTGACTTTGCCACTTTCTATAAAAAGGCCTCGCTGATATCTAAACTTAATTCTACTACTTCATTTAATGAGGAACGAGTTTGTTTCGCTACAAATTCTTTCTTTAAAATGTTTACAATACCCATTATTGAAGGCGATAAAACAGGTAAACTCAATGACCCAAGCAATATTTATATTTCCGAGTCGGCAAGCAGGAAATACTTTGGTGATGAAAACCCGATTGGAGAAGTATTAATCAGGAATCATAACGAAGAATACATTGTAAGAGGTGTATTTGAAGATGCTCCGGTTAATACCCATTTTAATTTTGATTTTATCATTTCTTTCAATGCTTATGCTACTATTGAGGAAGATAATGTTTATGAAAATTGGGCCTGGTGGGATACGTATTATTCATATGTACAGCTCGATCCCAATGCTTCTTTGAGTGGCCTTGAGGCCAAGTTTCCTGAATTTGTGAAGAAACATAGAGGTGATACCTGGGCAGAAAGAGGCTATCGTACAGACTTGTCACTTCAACGGCTTGATGAGATTCATTTCGGGTTAGCGGAAAAGTCTTTGGGAGATGATGTAAACACAATCAAAAAATCTGACATATCGACATTCATTATTATTGCCAGTTTTATTCTTCTTATATCGTGGATTAACTTCATCAACTTATCAACCTCACAGTCACTTACCAGAGGCAAAGAAGTAGGTATCCGAAAGATTCTTGGCTCTAATAAAAAGCAAATTGTAGTACAATTTCTAACAGAAACATTACTGGTTAATTCCTTGGCCATACTTCTGGCTGCTCTAATTTTCGCAACAGTTATTCCGCTGTTTCTGAATGAATTGGGTTTGGGTATTACGTTGGCTGATTTGCTAAGTATAAAATTAGTGGGTGTTTACATTGGAGTACTTCTCATCGGTTCTTTGCTCGCTGGTTACTATCCCTCATTATTATTACTGGCATTAAAACCAGTTTCGATCATTAAAGGCAAGTTTCAATCTTCTCTCACTGGAAACAGATTAAGAACTGTGCTAATTATTACTCAATTCACTTGTGCTATCGTTTTGCTAACTGTAACAGTTGGAATGTATGAACAAATAAGCCATATGAAATCACAGCAGTTGGGTTTTGATAGTGCCCATAAGCTTACTTTCAAAGCACCTGTCCAAAGAGATAGTCTCTATGATAATCAAGTAGAATCGCTATTAAATCAATTGGTAGCTGAATCTGAAATCATCAATTATACTTCCAGCAGTACTGTGCCTGGCATGCCTCAGGAGTTTCAGATAGGTGGTGTGAGAAGGGTAGGAGCTGAGACCGATAATTCCGCACATTTTGGTCTGGCTTATATCGATGATCGATTTGTAGATGTGTTCGATCTGGAATTTTTGGCCGGGGAAAACCTTCATGAGATTGGTGGCAGTGATCGTGATAAAGTATTAATTAACGAAGTGGCCCTTCATATTTTGGGATATTCTAATCCTGAAGAGGCACTTGGCACTGAAATAATCATCCCACGAGGAACGGTAACAGTCAAAGGTGTTATTAAAGATTATCATAACCAGTCGTTGAAATCTGATTACAAACCTACTGTTTATCGCTTTAGGGGTGAAGGATTTAAAAGCCATCATACTCTTCTATATGATGCTAATGCAGATATTCAAACAGTAATTGCTAAAACTCAAAAGCAATGGAATCAACACTTTGAAAAAGACCCTTTTGAATATTTCTTGTTAGCCGATAATTATGAAGATCAATACAAAGAGGACACCAATTTTGCGAAAGTTATTCTTGTATTTTCTGCGTTGGCCATTCTGGTTGCTTGTTTAGGGTTATATAGCATTGCTTTAATTAATGTTCAGTTTCAAAAAAGGCAGATTGCCATAAGAAAGGTATTGGGTGCAAAATTCTCCTCCTTATTAGGGCTTCTTTATAAGAAATATATTGTCATTATACTCATCTCATTTGGTCTTGCATTACCTCCTGCCTTAGTATTTATTAACACATGGAAACGGAATTTTGCTTTTAAGGCCAATTGGTCTTTTGACTTGGTTAGCAGTCCGCTACTATTAATTACAGCAATCACTGGAATAACCATTGCTTCCATTTTAATTCGAACAGTTAGACAGAACCCTGTGGAAGTAATCAGAAATGATTAAACATTTCATTTACCCTAAGGGATTGCCATCCATATAATTTTTAAACATCTCATATAAACATCTTCAATTGGAATTGGCGTTCTGTGAACTATTGAACCATGAAAAATATAAACTTCACTATTGCATTCCGATTTTTTAAGAAAGATCGATTATTTACCATTATTAACCTTTTGGGGCTTAGCATTGGTCTCGCTTGTGTTTATTTTATTACACTTTATGTGACTGACGAAACATCTTACGATAGCTTTATTGGTGAAGACGTTTACAGAGTAGCACTCAACCGCGAGTTACCTAATGAAAGTCATGATTTTGCCATTTCTCCGGCTCCTTTATGTGTTACGTTTAAACACGAGTTTCCAGCCGTAGAGCAGGCTTCAAGGGTATTATATACTCCGGAAATCAACTTTAAAGTTGAAAATGAAGAGAAGGATATTTCTTTTAGAGAAGAGAAGATTTACTTTGCTGACTCTTCCTTTGTTGAGTTGCTTTCGATACCCGTAATCAATGGTGTGGAAGAGCCGCTTTCACAACCATACTCTGCTGTATTCACAGATAAGTTCGCCATTAAATACTTTAATACTACCGATGTTGTGGGTAGAAAAATACTCATAAATGATACTGTAGAGTATAACATTACAGCAGTTGTAGAGGATGTTTCTATTAGATCGCATTTAGAGTTTGATATGTTACTATCATGGAATTCGTTCCCGAATGTTGATAATCCGGGATTCGACTGGGTAACGTATAATGCCTATAACTATATAAAGCTAGCTGAAACCGCTACCCCAGAATCTTTTGAAGGCCAATTGGGAACGATTGTTACTAATTACATCGCACCGCAAATTGAACGAATATTGAATCGACCTTATGCAGATTATGAAAATGCCGGTAATCGCCATAATTTTTATGTGCAAAAGGCAAAGGACATCCATCTTCATAGCAGGCTAACGCATGAAATGAAGCCTAATGGTGACTTCCAGTACATCATTTTGTTCAGTGTCATCGGGTTGTTTATTCTATTAGTGGCGGCAATCAACTTTACTAATTTATCTACTGCCAGATCCATTAAGCGAGCCAAAGAAGTAGGTGTGCGAAAAACACTTGGTTCAACCAAAAAGTCATTGTTTGTACAGTTTTTTATCGAATCAGCTGTTATGTGCTTGATGGCAGGTCTGTTGGCCGGAGTGTTCTTTGTACTGTTCTTGCCACAGTTTAATCAGCTGGCAAGCAAAGATTTGTCCTTTGATCAGATCAATTGGTTGGTTCAAATACCTTTATTTTTCTTAGTGATTGTGGTTCTCAGCCTTATGTCAGGGGCATACCCCAGCTTGTTTATTTCATCTTTTAATGTGGTGAAAATTCTAAAAGGCCAGGTGACGCAAGGCAAGAATAAAAATATACTGCGCAACACATTAGTCATTACTCAATTCAGTCTTTCGATATTTTTAATTATAGGAACTATTGTCATTAACCGTCAGGTAGATTTTCTAATTAATAAAAATTTGGGCTATGATAAAGAGCATATTCTAACGATCGATGATGCGAACCTGTTAAGCACCTCTTTTGTACCCTTTAAAAATCAGGTGGAGCAAATCCCGGGTGTGCAATCTGTTTCATCTTCATTGCAAGTCCCTGGCCGTGGAATATATGCTTTAACTTTTGAAGTGGTAGGTGAGTCTTCTACCGAAAGATACAGAGCAATATCTATGACTGGCGATAGAGAGTTCATGTCTACATATGAATTTGAAATTGTTGAAGGCCGTGGGTATGAACCACTACGTAATGATTCACTTTCCGTAATATTAAATGAGGCAGCCGTTAAATCTTTGGGTTGGGATAACCCTATAGGTAAAAAATTACTACCGGCTACATTTCAAAGTGAGGTAGAAGTAGTAGGAGTTGTAAAAGATTTCCACTTCACATCTTTGCATGAAGAAATAGGGCCGCTTTTAATCTTCAGTTATGACTTGAATAACTTCATCAGTTTCAATAACATTTATCCGCCTATTTTAAACTTGCGAATAGATAACTCAGCGGATGTTCAGCAAGTGATTGCATCGGTTTCTAATCTATGGGATGAATTGGTTCAGGAAGAAACAATGAATTATACCTTCCTGGATCAGGAGTATGAGGATAAGTACAGAACGGAAGTAAAGTTTGGTGATATATTCATGGTATTTGCCTCCATGGCTATTTTCATAGCCTTAATAGGACTGATAGGCCTTTCATCATTCTTTGCAATTCAAAAAACAAGGGAGATAGGAATTAGAAAAGTACTGGGAGCACCCTTTAAAAATCTGGTGTTTATCATGTCTAAAGACTTTATAAAAATGCTTTTGATCGCCAATTTGGTGGCATGGCCATTGGCCTACTATGCGCTTAGTCGTTGGCTGCAAAACTATCCTTACGATATAGCTATTTCTGTTGATATTTTCCTGATTGCAGGAGGCTCATCATTGGCTTTGGTATTGCTGGCAACTGGCTATCAGTCAGTGAAATCTGCCATGCTTAATCCAGTAAAATCAATAAGAATCGATTGATATAATAAATGCTCCGTTGATGTAAAACGGAGCATTCGTCATAGCTAATGAAAGTAATATAGATCAGTAATTAAGTTGTTGGGTTGAGTTGAAAGCAGCATTCTTTTTTAAGAGGCTGCTTTCTCTTTATTGTGCCTAGCCCAACTTCTAATTAAATACTTATAGGAGCTCACTATTCCTGCCTCAAAGAATTTACCGGATTGGTAACAGCTGCTTTGAAACAATGAAAGCTGATAGTTATGAAAGCAACGGCTAAACCTGCTACTAATGCATATAAAAAGACAATCCATTGAAAACCCACATTATAAGCAAAACCTTCTAACCAAGTACTCATACTATAATAAGCAATGGGTGCAGCCAGTACCATACCCAGCACAACTGGTTTTAAGAAGTCTCTGGAAACCAACGAAACAATTGTGGTAACAGAAGCTCCAAGTACTTTTCTCACAGCGATGGCTTTTTTCTTTTGCTGTAGTGTGAAAACGGTTAAGCCAAATAGACCTAAACAAGAAATAGAAATAGCCAATCCGGCAAATAATGCAAATAATTCACCCAACCTCTTTTCTTCGTCAAACAGCATGTCAAAGCTAGAATCTAGAAACTGATAGTCGAATTCGTAAGAAGGTAATAAGCTGTTCCATTTATTATTTACTTCGCTCACTGTTTCACTTATGTTTCCAGAATTGATTTTAAGAGCCATAAAACGACCTTCATAATTAGGTGCCAAATACATAACCAGTGGATCAATCTGTTCGTGGAGGTGCTTAAAATGAAAGTCTTTCACAACACCAATCACTATTCCTGATGTATCGCTTCTGTTTCCAAAATTCATTTGTTTTCCAACAGCATCATCCATTTTCCAGCCAAAATGCTCCACAGCTTTTTCGTTAATTACAAACTCTCGAAAGTGTTGTTGAGTATCTTCATTGAAGTATTTACCAGTAAGAAGTGTTATGTCAAGTGTTTCGAGTAAATCGGCATCACCGCTAAAAAGGTATAGATTTTCAGCTTGATCTGTATCCGCACCTTCGTACCATAAGCCACCCGTATTAACCATTCTGCCGGGCATTTCATTAAACCTGGTAATTGACTGCACACCTGAGATACTGAGTAGTTCATTTTTTACAGTCTGATCACCAATACTATCGTTTGGCATGGTAAGCACTAGCACTTGTTCTCTGTCGAACCCAATGTTTTTACCCAACATAAAATTCAGCTGAGAATTAACGACATATGTACCTACTATGATTACGAAGGCAATAGCAAATTGAAATACAACCAGGCCTTTTCTTAAAATTTGTCCGGCAGATTTACCCAAATACGTACCCTTAAGAACTTTCACCGGCTGAAATGAAGAAATGAAGAATGCAGGGTATATACCTGCCACAAAACCAGAAGCAATTGTAATGATTAAAAATACCAGCACCGCCTGAATATTTTCTAACGGATTAATAACCAGCTGCTTACCCGATAATTCATTGAACTTAGGTATGATCAGTACTAGCAGAACGATCGAAATTGCTAGTGAAACGAGGCTGATAATTACCGATTCGCTTAGAAATTGAAATACCAATTGCGATTTATTACTGCCTACTGCCTTTCTGATTCCTACTTCTTTGGCTCGTTTTAATGATTGAGCTGTGGAAAGATTGATAAAATTGATACACGCTATTAATAAAATAAAAAAGGCAATAGCCGAGAAAATATAGATGGTATTCATATTTCCATTGGCTTCAATTTCTAGCCCTCTGTTGGAAGTTAAGTGAATGGAAGTGAGTGGCTGAAACTTAATGATATTGGGTGTATCATCTGCTGTTAACTCCTGTTGTTCATCTAAAAAAGTAGATACCTTAGTGCCAAATGCCTGATGATCAATTGGTTCATTCATCAGAAAGTAAGTATAGTGATTGGTAAGATAGCCCGGTCCGTTTCCTTCAGTGACTGGCCGCATCGGTGCGAAGCTTAATGAAGAAGCCATTACATCCATGTGAACATGTGAATTGGAAGGCAATGGTTCAAAGATACCAGTCACTTCAAACGCATCTTCGCGGCCTGAAATGGTTAAAAATTTACCGATAGGATCTTCATTGCCAAAGAACGCTTGAGCCCTTTCTTCAGTAAGCACCATTGTGTTGGCCTTGGCTAGAGCTGTGGCAGGGTTACCCTCTAACAGCTGTATGTCCAGTACCTCAAAGACTGTTGAATCTGCATAAAATATCTTCTGTTTAATGCGCGTATTCGTGCTTTCATTGATAAGAATTGGCTCAATTGGCTTAATACGAGTATATTTTTCTACTTCAGGAAAATTTTCCTGAAGATTGGCTCCTAAAGTAAATGCAGATATGGCCCAGGTATTGGCTTCCAAGTCTACCACTGCTCTATAAATACGATCAGCATTTCTATTGTGCTTGTCATAGTTTATCTCGAAGAGCACAAAGAGTGTGATAATAATACAGCAGGTCATGCCAATGGATAAACCTGTGATGTTGATGATGGAGAAAGTTCTATTCTTAATAATCGATCTCCATGAAGTGATAAAATAATTTTTAAGCATGGTTGTTTTGTTTGAGTTTGACAATTAAAGGTAACCAAACCAGAATTGGCCCTAGGCTACTAAGTTTGATGTTCATTTTATTGTGGCCCGGGAGACCCTACATCAGCTACATATTTCCAATTACCTTCTTGTTGTTTTTTCCAAATGGTTAGGTAATAACCCTTACTGATAAAATCTACCGAGTCTTTAATGGTTAGCACATAAGTACCATAGGTATAGCCAAGATCACCGGAGTCTGCAATATCGGCTTTTACTGGCTCCCATTTAAGGTTGATTCTGGAACTGTCGATTCGGCTGTAAACAGTTTTAATCTGTTCGATACCCATAATGGTAGGCTGACCGCCCTGTAAAATCATGGCTTCATCGGCAGCATATCTTATAAATGCCTTTCCCATACCATGGGTTTGTGCCATCTCACAAAATTCTGTATCAGCCTGTTTTAGTTGTTCGGCATCTGAATTTTGTGCGTAAGTGGTTATTGTAGCAATTAGTGCTAAGAGCGCTGTTAATTGAATTCTTCTCATTTGTTTAGTTTTTATGCTAAACATTGGTCATTTAAGGGTTCTAAAGTGAGTTATTTATGCGTGCGGCATAAGAAGGTTATATACGGCAACCTTCTATCACAATAGACTTAATTAAGAGTTGAATGAACGTATAAGTTTGACTATCAAACTCAAATGCTATGCTTAAAAACCAGCTAATTACAGCCTTAAGGAATTTCAGAAAGTATCCGGAATATACCGCTATTAACATTCTGGGCCTTACTATCGGATTGACTACTGGAATTCTTATTTTCCTATTCGTTCAGCACGAAAACAGTTTTGATGAATTTCATCAAAATCATGAACGCACCTACAGGGTTCAAACCTATTTTAATACCGAAAACTACGAAGGCACTTGGTCGGCCTCCCAGGGGTATTTAATTCCTTCGGTAGTAGATCAATATGCGGGTATTGAAAGAGGCATTCGAATTAATCGGCCTTCACAACCCACTCAAATTCGATATGAGGAAGATGTGTACAATGAGGTAGATTTTCTATTTGCCGATTCTGTATTCTTTGAAGTATTTACACATGAATTTATTGAGGGCTCACCTGAAACTGCATTGGTGGGTACACAGGATATTGTTTTTACTGAATCTACAGCCAAACGATACTTTGGAAATGAGAGTGCGATTGGAAAAGTAATCCATGCCGATCAGCGTGATTATGTGGTAAGCGGTGTGATTGAAGATGTGCCCACCAATAGTCATTTAGCTTTTGATATGGTAGCAAATATGGCTGATTTAAGATCACGCTGGCCAACCATGGATGGTTTCGGACCTACCGTGTTTTACTCTTACCTTATGCTGGACAAAGGCCAGAATATAGTAGATGTAGGAAGGAACATAAATAAAGATATCTACAGCCTGATGGGCTTTACTGTTACCGAAGATAGTACCAATGTACCGGATGACTTTTATGCTGAGTGGAAATTTCAGAGGATTGATGATATCCACTTGAGTGGTAATTACGAGAAAGAATTTCAGGCAAATGGAGACATCAGGTATGTTAGAATATTTTCGACAGTGGCTGTGTTTATCCTGTTGCTGGCAAGTATCAATTATATGAATTTGGCTTCCGCCAGATCGACCAGAAGAGGTAAAGAGGTAGGGCTGAGAAAAGTATTAGGAGCAAAGAAAAAGAGTGTATTTAACCAGTTTATTGGCGAGGCATTTATCATTACACTCATTGCAAGTATTATTTCCATCATACTTGCGCTGGTTCTTCTTCCTGAATTCAATAACCTCACAGGCAAAGACTTGACCTGGAACATTCTTACCAATTATCAACTGTTATTATCCATTCTGGGAGTTTTAATAACACTGAGTGTCATGTCAGGTTGGTATCCTGCAGTTGTGCTTTCAAATATAGAGGCATTACAAATACTCAAATCTAATTCTACCGGATTGCAAGGGAACAAAAAGGCAATGTATATGAGGCGAGGTTTGGTAATCTTTCAGTTTACCATTTCCATTCTTCTCATCACAGGGACTATTGTTGTAAAGCAACAATTAAACTTTATTGATGTACGTGATATTGGCTTTGATAAAAACGGCCTGTTTGTACTCCAATTACCAAATAATTTACCCCGAACAACTCTTGAAACCATTAAAACAGAGCTCGAATCTAAATCGATGGTGAGTCAGGCTTCTCCAACTTCTGCGTTGCCGGGTAAGCGGGTTCCAATTCTCACGGTACGTGTTCCAGGCTTGCAGGAAGAAGCACCGGAGGAGGGTGAGCAGCAAGATTTGGGATACCGTTCTATCAGAACAATTTTTACTGATGCTGATGTAGTAAACACGTTTAAATTCAAGTTAAAGGATGGTAGAAGCTTTAACTCAAGCGAGGCCGATTACAATCATGCGTTTTTATTGAATGAGGCAGCTGTTGAGGCATTTAATATTGAAGATCCGATAGGCAAGCCTTTTGAGTATGTATATGGCTTAGATACACCAAAAGTTGGCCAGATCATAGGAGTGGTGGAGGATTTTAATTATGCCTCTGTTCGCACAGAAGTGGAACCGCTATTGATTCATCTAGGACAGAACTGGTTGCAGTATATGAATGTGCGATACGAATCTGATAAACCAGAAGAAGTTACAGCAAGCGTAAGAGAAATATGGAATAAGATTCTACCTGGCCTGCCTTTCGAGTATTTCTTTTTGGACTCATTTTATAACACCATTTATGAGGAAGAACAGAGCTTAGGAAAGGTGATCACTTACTTTACTTTACTGGCCATCGTTATTGCATGTCTTGGGCTATTTGGTTTAGCTTCTTATTTAGCTGAGATCAAAACAAAAGAAATTGGAGTGAGAAAAGTATTGGGTGCAAGCGTTAATTCGTTGGTACTTCTTTTTTCCAAAGAGTTTATAGTTCTCATTGTTATATCTAACCTAATAGCCATTCTGCCATCCATTTATTTTATGACCGACTGGCTCGATGGGTTTAGTTATAAGATAGGCCTAACAGCCATTCCATTCATTGTTAGTTTTGTTTTGGCCCTAGTAATTGCCTGCATTTCAATAGGCATTAAAATACTAAAAGCTGCAACAGCTAATCCAATAAAATCAATACGAGTAGAATGAAAAAATTAGTTGCCTTTTTATTTTTTGTAGGGTTGTATCAAATGTCTTTTGGGCACCCTGCTGGTAGTTTAATTGAGTTTAATAATAAAATTGTATGGTCGTATGTAAATCCGGTTGGTGATTTAGACCACCATGCGTGTATTATGGTTTGGGACAAAAAAACGGAGCCTAGGGTGTACATAACCTCAAAATTTGCAGGCAGCGATTATCTGCTTTATGCTAATGATGATGAGATGTATGTCATTGAAAGAAGGCATAATCATTCAACGGACAAGGCAGAGTTTCGAGTACTTAAAACGGATTTGATAGGTGAGCCACAGGAATTATGGCCCTGGCAGGAAAATAACCATAGAATAGGGGATGCCGGCTTTTACATGCAGGATGACAATGAAATTATTTTTAGCAAATACCCATCAGTTTATCGAATGAAAAAAGGAGTCAGCCCAGATAGAATTGGTGTACCAATTGAGAACGTTGGTCGAATAAGAAAGGTGAACGATGGGCTTCTAATCTTAAGTGATAATGATTGTTATCTCATGGATGAAGGCAATCATATGGTTTTAAGACAATGGAACAATATTGATAAGGAGGTAGAAAATGCACCACTCAACCGAAACATGATCTATGATTTTGATTTATCAGAAAGAGGATTGATTGTAGCATATTGGGGTGGGCGTGAGTTTTTGTTAATGACTGAAAATAAGAAGGAAACGATAAAAAAAATGAAAGGAAATTTTGTTCCGCATTGGGTGCTGGCCTCAGAAAATGAGTGCTTTTTATTTTCTTCTTTATTGGATTTTGATCAGCCTATTATAGATAACAAGTCCACAATTCAGCCGCTTCTTTTGCGCTATAATTTTAAAGAGTTCAATACTATTTGGAATGCAGATATAAAGTAATTACACATACTTATATCTGCATCTTTAAGGGATAAAAAATGGCGGTTATCAATCTTTAAAAATCAAAATAAAGCATATTGGATTTTTACGTTGCTGTATTCATCATCACTCAATTGAACTGATTTGTCTGAGTCCATCGTTAGTTTCCAAACACCATCCACTTTCTTTAAGGCAACATTAAATAGGCCATAGTTTCTTACTACATATTCTCCTTCTGCATTTATAGACCGGAGTCGGTAATAACCTGTTTGATATCCATCATCACCTTTGATGGCAGTGCTCAAAATAGCAAAGGATATATCGATACTTTTATTATTCGCTTTTACAAATCCTAAAAACCGTTCAACGTTATCGAAATATTCAGAGCCTCTTTCAATGCGATTTTCATTGATCGTGACTCTCAATAAGTTCTCGTCATGTATCGATTTGAATTTGGTGATATCCAAATCACGATAGGATTCCATAAATGGCTGCCAAACATCAGTTTTAATTTTTTCTATATCCTCATGTGAAGCCTGTACTGGTGCGGGCTGTTCTCCTCCAAATGTGGCTATTACCGAGAATAAGATAAGTAGTAAGGTTGATTCTAATTTTTTCATGGCTCAAGCTAGCTCTAAACAAAGTTGAATTTCCTGCCTTTTTTGAAAAGTGGAGCTATTATAATTTTGATGGTTAATGGTTGGAGTAGAAAGGTTTTCCTAAA
>NZ_JAVJUY010000032.1:0-5387 GCF_040220315.1 Fulvivirga sp. | reverse complement strand
TATATTAAGCCCTTCGATGCATTCTCGTAACATGACTGGATTATGATATTCATAACCCTCCTGCTTATTCATCGAGGTACTTTTGAGCTAATTTTGAAAACTCAGAGGGATCATTAATCAGGTTCTCTTCGTAAAGCGCTGGATTCCATATCTCCACTTTGTTACCCATTCCCACAACTACTGCATCTCGGTCTAACTGAGAATAACCTAACATCAGTTTAGGAATAAGTAACCTACCGGCACTATCCAACTCCACTACTGAGCTACCCCTAAAGAAATTCCTTTGAAGTTTTCTATACTCTTCATTGAACTCACTCAATCCGGCAATCTTAGAATAGATTTTTTTATACTCTACCATCGGGTAAAGTATGAGGCAAGGCTCAAAACCTCTGCGTATAACCAGCTCATTACCAGATGCTTCTGGCAAGGCAGACTTAATCTTAGCGGGTAGAACTAGCCTACCTTTCGCATCGATCTTGCACTCATATTCGCTGGTGAAAAATGCCATTATTGCTTGAATTCTATGATTCTAATAAACAAACATAGAAAAATATTTGACATAATCCACCACTTTCTACCACTTTACTCCACTTTTTTACATTTTCTTACATAAAAGTTACACCAAGCGTATAAAACCAACTTACGTGACCAGAATGAAAGAATTAGGTCGAATTATTTTGAAATAATAAACGAAATGAATCGGCTCAAATAGACAATTTAAAGTCCTTTTACTTTAAAGAAGCCAATATTTCCTGAGTATGCTGCCCTAGGTGAGGTGGTGGGAGAATGTGGGAGGAATTTTTAAATTGACCTGAATTTGCAATGAATGTTTTAAGTCCCTGTAGTTTATTTGATTCAAGTTTTATTAATCCACCATACAAATCAATCGCTTCCGACACTTTATTTATTATACCAGCCGGAATATTCATTTCATTAAATAATTCCATCAAATGAGTTGATGAATTTGTCCTGAAGGCCTCCTCCAAATAAGAGTAAAGTTTATCTCTGTTAGATACACGAAGCAGATTTGTACTGTATTCTTCTTTTTGTTCTAAATGTAGAACATGCAAAAGGCTATTAAACTGCTTATTGTTGCCTATAGCCATAATGATCTGTTTATCATCCTTTGTATTGAAGAGTTCTCCATACGGTGCAATATTTGGATGCTTCGAGCCCTTTCTCATAGGCTCTGATTGTCCAATTAAATAATTAGTTGCTTGATTTGCTAATGAGGCTAGACCTGCCTCTATCAATGAGACCTGAAAGCAACTGCCTTTCCCTGTTTTTAATTTATTAATATAACCGAGCAGAAGTGCTTCCTTCAATTGATGTCCTGCCAATAAATCCATCATTGCCACTGGCATTTTTAAAGGTTCTCCACCAGCCTCGCCATTCATATTCATGAAACCCACTTCAGCTTGAATGATAGCATCATAACCAACTCTATCTGTTATAGCACCATACCCTGTAATCTGACCATAAATTAATTCAGGATTAATTTTCTTTAACGATTCATAATCAACCTTTAGCTTCTTATCGTCACCAGGTTTATAGCTGGTTATTACTATATCAGCCGATTCAATTAACTTGTAGAGTTGATTTAGCCCATCGCCAGTTGAAACATCTAAGGCAACCGATTTTTTACCCCAATTAATACAAGCAAAATAAGCCGAAATATCATCTGTATTTTCTTTAGCACCTTTCCAGGATCTTGTGACATCACCATTCGTTTTTGGGTTCTCAACCTTAATCACCTCTGCGCCTAACTCAGCAAAGAATTGTCCAACACTAGGTCCGGCTAGCACAGAGGCTAGCTCTATTATTTTCAGGTCTCTAAAAAAGGAAGATTGGTTTTCCATAAAATGCTATACGCTTATTTGGTTTTGCTAACATAAAGAATAAAGCACTTAATTATAACTGAATATATTTTTTGACAATATCAAGAACCATTTGATCGATAATATCATTTAATCTTAATATATCTAACTTTGCATTATGAAAAGAGTGGTAGTCGGCATGTCCGGTGGTGTGGATTCAAGCGTAGCAGCATACTTACTTCAAAAACAAGGGTATGAAGTAATAGGTATGTTTATGAAAAACTGGCATGATGATTCTGTAACCATTAGTAAGGAATGCCCTTGGCTTGAAGATTCTAACGATGCAATGATTGTTGCCCAAAATCTCGGCATACCATTTCAGGCTATTGACTTAAGCAAAGAATACAAAGAGCGTATTGTAGATTATATGTTTGATGAATATAGCAAGGGTAGAACTCCAAACCCTGATGTGCTGTGTAATCGGGAAATTAAGTTTGATATTTTCTTGAAGGCGGCTATGCGCTTAAAAGCTGATTTCATTGCTACAGGCCATTACTGCAGAAGAGGTGAAGAGGTTTTAAATGGTGAAACCCGATATAAATTACTTGCCGGTGTAGATGACAACAAAGATCAAAGCTATTTTCTGTGCCAGCTCACTCAGGAGCAATTATCGAAAGCGCTTTTTCCAATTGGCGAATTAACAAAACCTCAGGTAAGGGAGATTGCCAAGGAAATGAATCTTGTTACAGCCGATAAAAAGGATAGCCAGGGGTTATGCTTTATTGGAAAAGTACGCTTACCGGAATTTTTACAGCAGCAGCTCAAACCCAAAAAAGGGAAAGTAATTGAAGTGCCGGCTGATTCTCCTATTTACAAAGAAAAAGCATTAGCCACTGATTCTACCCAATCAAGCTTATCGGAAATAACTGAAGGGTTTACATATAAAGAGTCTGACGGTAAGGTAGTTGGTGAGCATTCTGGTGCTCATTATTTTACTATCGGGCAGCGTAAAGGTCTCAATATCGGGGGTACACCAGATCCTTTGTTTATTATTGAAACGGATACTGGTAATAATATCATTTATACAGGCCAGGGAGAAAATCATCCTGGGCTCTACAGGAATGGTTTATTCATTGAAAACAATGACATTCATTGGGTTCGACCAGATATGGCACTAGAAATTGGTCAATCAAAAACGTTTGATTTACGCATAAGGTATCGTCAGCCGCTTGAAAAAGCAACGCTATATAAAGAACCTAATGGGATGTATGTGATCTTCAGTCAACCTCAAAAAGCCGTAGCAGCCGGCCAATTTGCTGTCTGGTATGATGGGGAAGAATTAATTGGTTCTGGTGTGATTAACTGATTACTTTAGGTCTTCCAATCCGCTTACTCCACCACTTACCACAAATTTCATAGCTGCAGTTGATGACATTTTCAAAGGGGTCACATATTCTTTCTTCACTAAAAACTGATTTCCAGACCATGCATATGAATGAGGCATATAAACGGATATATACTCTTCTCTATCTAATTTCTCCAAACTGTCGTTAGTAATAAATCCAACTTTCAATAAAATACCACTTTCATCAACCTTAACTAAAACAGGTCTGTCAAACTTTTTTTGATCACCTACAAACGCACCTATCAAATCTTTAAGCGAAGTATAAATAATGTTTACCAGGGGAATCTTGATTAAGTATCTTTCAAAAAAATCAAAAAAAGGTCTGGTTATAAAAAATGAGGCCAAATAACCTAAGAACGTTACTGCACAAAGTATAACAACCAAGCCAAGCCCTGGTATGTCTATGGGGATTAAACTGTCTATCCAATCAAGGCTTTGATAGATCACATACACAGTTAATGCGAATGGTACCACAAAGAGCAGCCCTCTAAAAAAGTAAGTAAGTAATCTATTAAGTGTAAATCTGGACATGTCTAAAAGTATTTATGCATAAAAAAAGGGCTTTTGCAAAGCCCTTCAAATATCTACAATATTTCGATCTTAAATCGCTATTCCGATAAAGGACTTAAATGCTATCCCCATTAAACCAGTGATAAGCATTGTAATACCCAATCCTTTCAATCCGTTGGGTACATTCGAGTACTTTAATTTTTCTCTTATAGCTGCCAATGCAATAATTGCCAATGCGAAGCCAGTTCCAGAACCAAAACCAAAAACAGAAGCTTCAGCTATGGTGTAATCTCTTTGCACCATGAAAAGGGAACCTCCTAAAATAGAGCAGTTTACAGCTATTAGCGGTAAGAATATACCTAATGAACCGTATAAAGCGGGAGAAACCTTTTCTACCACCATTTCAACCAACTGCACCATACCGGCAATAATTGCAATAAACATGATGAATTGTAAAAACTCCAGGTTGATTTCTGAGAACCCGGCACCTAACCATGTTAACGCACCTTCCTTTAGTACATATTCTTGTATTAACCAGTTAATAGGCACTGTTATACTCAATACGAATATGACCGCTGCACCCAATCCAATGGCGGTACTCACTTTTTTAGATACTGCAAGAAATGAACACATGCCTAAGAAATAGGCGAAGATCATGTTCTCAATAAATATCGATTTTATTCCTAAGCTTACTAATTCCATAATTATTAATTCTCTACGTAACCAGTTCTAGATCTTTGAACCCAAATTAAAATCCCTAATATCATAAATGCCCCAATAGAATCTACCATCAGACCATTTGTTGGAAAGTTCATAATTCCTGCTGCTTCAAAAACTTTAAAGTCAAATACAGACCCCGAACCGAATAATTCTCTGAAAAATGCTACTGTTAAAATGATCCATGCATAACCAAATCCACTTCCAAGTCCGTCTAGGATTGAATCGTATGGTTTGTTGCCCATAGCAAAGGCCTCTAGCCTTCCCATCACAATACAGTTGGTAATGATTAGTCCAACAAAGGCCCCAAGTACCTTGTACATGTCGTAACTATATGCCTTCAACACTTCACTTACCAATGTTACTAATGTAGCTACAACGGCCAACTGCACGATAATTCGTACTCGACTAGGAATGATATTTCGCAATAAAGAAATGATCAAATTGGAGAATACAATTACAAAAACCACCGCAATGGACATGATCAGTGTTGGCTCCATTTTCACTGTTACAGCCAGTGCAGAACAAATACCTAGTACCTGAACGGTAATTGGGTTGTCCTCATTCAGCGGATCAGTGATTAATCTTTTTCTACGCTTAGAAAAAAGCTCTTCTTTTGGTGCTTGAACAGCTGATTCCTGTTTTTCTAAAGTTTCAGTACTCATAGTATCACTTTAACTTATTTCTATTTATAAATTAGCCAGACTGCCTGACTTTACCTTATTGAAGTATGACTTGTAATACCCTAAGTATTTCTCAAGCATGGTATTTACTCCTCTACCTGTTATTGTAGCTCCTGACATGCCATCTACTTCATGTTCAGTCAATCCTGAATTTCCTTCTCCTTTAACCATCGATACGGAAACAATATTCCCGTTATCGTCCATTATTTCTTTTCCCACATATCTATTTTGAATTTCAGGAGAAGAAATCCTGGC
>NZ_JAVJUY010000031.1:0-2830 GCF_040220315.1 Fulvivirga sp. | reverse complement strand
TCAAAGCTATTGGTAGGTATCACAATGCTGAAAGTGCCCTCCGTAATTGGAATAGCGGACAGAGTATAGGTAAATTCATCCAAATTTAAAAAGTTAGTAATAGTGCAATTTGTTAGAATGAAATCATCTTCATTGAAGTTATACAACTGTTCATTGGCAACAAGAGTTAATTCAACGATTGAATTATTTGTAACAGATGAGTAATTACTAAATGTTAACTGTGGTTTCTCTTGATCATATATGTATGTAATTTCGTTAGATTGCACGTTTGTATTACCAGCAAGATCTCGTACCATCCCTTCCGGTAATGAAAGGCTAGCAATTCCATCATTGATTGCAGACATTAATACCACATAATCCTGATTGTTGGACGTTGAAATTTCAGTTATCGTACAATTTTCAAGAATAAAATCTGATTCTGAAATATTATCCACAAGTGGTTCATTAAATGTTAAGCTTAACTCAATAATCCCTTGATTAGCTAATACATCATCATTTATTGATAATGCAGGAGTAGGTGGGACTAAATCGCTTTTTTCAGTTTGTAGATAGACAAATAATCTATGTTTATTTCTTATCAATACTACAACATCGTTTCTTGAATCATTATTAAAATCTTCAACTGTTAAATCCTGCGCCCATTGGTCAGTACCTACAAAATGTTTTTCAGAGATGTTAAATTCACCTTTTCCATTGCCGTATAGAATTATCAAATCTGAATAGTTAGAAAGCACGGCTATGTCTAAATGTCCGTCACCGTTTAAATCAGCTATTCTGGGCCTACTACTAGGATCAATACTTAAACTTTGTCTTTTTTCAAATTGCTGATTGCCGTTATTCAAGAAAATACTAAAGTTATCATCATTATAATCAGCGGCAATCAAATCGTCTAAATTGTCATTATTTAAGTCAATTGTTTCAATCCAGTCGTACTCCTCATTTTCAGTATTAATTTTAGCTTGAGGTAAAAAATTGCCATTTCCCAAACCAATGAAATAGTCTAAATTACTTGTTGAATTAGAAGAATTGATAATATCTAATTGAGTGTCATTATTAAGATCTATTAGAGCAAGGTCAGTTGGTGAAGTAGTACTTATGATAGAGTTGGATGAGTATTCATTTAATTCATCACCAAATAAAATAGTAAAATTTTGAGAGTTGCGGTCGGAAGTTATGATGTCTGGATATGCATCGTCATTTAAATTTTCAATGATCATGTTTGTTGGATTTGCACCAACAGGTACAATGTTGAGATCACCAAAATTACCTAGCCCATCTCCATAGAGGATTGAAACATCACCGGAATAATTTGAAGTTGCTGCTATGTCAATATTTGAATCATTATTCAAGAAATCAAACTTTATAGTGGTTATACCAGTGAGTAATCCAATACTCAAGTTTTTGTCAAACGCAAAATGGCCTTCCCCATCACCCTCCATCAGGGTTATAATATGATTAGAGGCTGAACCGAATTGATTTGCTATAGCTAAGTCAATATTGCCATCATTATTATAGTCATAATGAGCAATCCTGTGTAAAGCGAAACTTGGAATATCTATTTTAATCGGACCGAATCCGTTAGCATTATTTCCATTTAAAACTTCGATTTTGTTTAAATTAAATACTGAAGAAATAATATCTAACTTTCCGTTTGAGTCAAAATCTACCAACTCAAAAGACCCTACATCATCAGAGCTTCCAACGCTATTCTCAAAAGTAAATGACCCGTCTCCATTACCATAAAAAATGGAAAATACACTTAGTTGGGTATTTACAATTAGGTCAGGAATATTGTCATCGTTTATTAATGAAATTCTAGCGGACCTAGGGTTATTGTTAACAGAAAAGGTGTTAGAAGTGTAGTTGTCAAACCCGTCACCGTTCAACAAAATTGTTATATTATCTGAAAAAGAGTTCGAGACTACAATATCATTAAATGTATTGTTATCTAGATCAGAAATTTCTATGTGATGTGGGTTATCACCTACGGAGTAACTCGAATTTGAAAATGTACCAGTTGAAGAACCATAAAAAATAGATATTTCATCATTAGCTGGATTAGTAAAAACCAAATCTGCATAGCTATCTAAGTTCAGATGACCTACCGTAAACTGTTCTGAATTGAATCCTAGATTTAATGTCTCCGGGTTAAAATTCCCTAAACCGTCATTGTAAAATATGTTAGCAGACTCGTCATTATTTAGCACAACTATATCTGGGAATGTATTATTATCGATATCAGAGGACTTAATGTCGAGAGGTAAATTACCAGTAGTTAATATGGTGGCTTCACTAAATGTGCCATCTGTGTTATTTAATAGAATTGAAACATGTTCTAATGAATTATTTAGAATGATGATATCCTCAAAACTGTCATTATTCAGTTGGGACGTTATGACCCTATAGGGGTTCGGAGATGTTTGCAAATCAACTTTATTTCTTACACCTCCTTTGCTGTCATTGTATATTAGTGAGATGTAATCATCATCAAAGTTGGCGGATATTATATCGGGGAATCCGTCATTGTCTAAATCGGAGCACGTAATATTTATTGGGTTATTTCCAACTCCTATCAATCTACGCCCTTCGAATGAATTTTGGGAATAGAGGTTTATTGAAAATAAAACAAGGAGAAAAGTTAATCTGATACTATTCTTCATTATATCGCGAAATAAACTACAAATATATGTAAGAATAGTTATGAGGTTTGTTGAATGTAATAAAAAAAGCCTCTTCAGCATAAAGAGGCTTTTTAGTACCCAGGGCCGGAGTCGAACCGGCACGTCCGAAGACATTGGTGTTTGAGACCAACGCGTCTACCAATTCCGCC
>NZ_JAVJUY010000030.1:0-7730 GCF_040220315.1 Fulvivirga sp. | reverse complement strand
ACCGCCATCATAACTTACCTGTGCGCCACCATCATCGGCAATAATCATACGCTGATTGTCTTCAGGCGCTATCCACAAATCATGATGGTCTCCGTGTGGTGCGTAAAATGATTCGAATGTTTTACCTCCATCTTTTGATCGGTGATAGGCTACATTCATCACATACACCATATCTTCATCCTGAGTGTCTGCATAAATTCGCGAATAATACCAGGCCCTCTGTCTCAGGCTTCTATCTTCATTGGTTTTTGTCCATGTTTTACCGGCATCATCAGACCGATAAACACCCCCTTCTGCATTTTCGATAATGGCCCATAACCTATCTGAATTAACCGGAGAAACAGTGATTCCTGATATACCCCATGCCCCTTTGGGCAAGCCTTGATTTTCAGTAAGGTTTTTCCACGTATCGCCACCATCTGTACTTTTCCAGATTGCTGAGCCGGGCCCACCACTTTCTAAACTGTAAGGCGTTCTTCTAATGTTCCAGGTAGATGCATAAAGTATTCTAGGGTTGTTCGGATCCATAATCAAATCAACGGCTCCGGCATTATTGTTGGCAAAAAGTACTCTCTCCCAATTTTTGCCGCCATCTTTGCTTCTATATACTCCTCTTTCATTGGTTGGTTTATACAAATCGCCCAATACAGCGGCATAAACTAATTCAGGGTTTTTAGGGTGAATCGCAATTCTAGGTATATGTCTTGAATTTGGAAGCCCTATAAACTTCCAGGTTTTTCCGGCATCTACGGATTTATACATTCCTGATCCTGAAGAAACATTCCCACGAACGGTTACCTCACCACCACCTACATAAATCACATTATTGTCCCATTCACTCACGGCAACAGCTCCTATGGAGCCACCGAAAAATCCATCACTTACGTTTTTCCATGAGTTACCGCCATCAGTGGTTTGCCAAACACCGCCACCTGTAACACCCATGTAAAACAAAGTGGGTTTTCCTTTAACGCCAGTAACGGCTGCAGACCTACCGCCTCTGTAAGGGCCTATGTGCCGCCACATCATTCCATCAGTTAGTGAATTGGGATAGGTAAGAGTCTCACTATTAGTGTTTTTACTTTTTCTCTGGCTAAAGCCTTGTATTGATAAAGCAAAAATGAGAGCGAGTAAAAGGGGTATATTTTTAATCATGTTTAGAATAGTTATATGTGCAACTAAAGTTATCAAAATAATTTCGGAAGAAATTTATAATTCGAATCAAGACTAAATTTTGGAATGGATAACTATAATCTTTTCTTAAGGAAATGATCGATAAGATTACTATTTTTACCTCTGAAAGGGCAATTCAAACCATGTCGTATTTCTTGAAAAAATACATAATCTGTTTTCTTTATTTCATTCCTGTTTTAGGTCTTGCGCAAAATGTAGAGCGTATAGATAGCTTGCGCTTAAAACTGGATGGATTAGATCTGAATGATTCCAGTCGGATTGAGGTATATAATCAATTAGGGTGGGAATATAGAAAGTCTGAGCCAGACAGCACAATTATTTATGCTGAACGGGCAATTGCTCTTACCCAGAGGCTAAAATCTAATAGAGGGATTGCCAAACCACTCAATTACATTGGCATAGGATACCACTATAAAGGTGATAATGTAAAATCGTTTGAATATTATAATAAGGCGTTAGAAGAAGCAGAAATGCATAATGATTCTTCACAATATGCGCACGCACTTAATAGTTTAGGCAGATTACACCTCAATCAAGGTGATTTTATTAAATCTTATGATACGTACTTCAAAGCATTACGAATTTTTGAAGTAATAAAAGATTATGAAGGTGTAAGTTACTGCTACAAAAGTTTAGCAGAACTATATCAAACCCAGGATAATTACGAGAAAGCACTGGAGATGAGTGAGAAGTCATTTCAATTAAGAATTGAAAGTGGCAATATACGAGGGCAGATATCTATATTAATTGAGATTGCAGGCATATATGAGAAGCTTGGAAATTTTGACAAAGCATTTGACCACTACCTGCAGGCTAAATTAAAGGCTGAATCTATTGATGATAAAATCAACATTGCCAATATCGACTTAGGTATTTCTGAGTTGTATTACTCCGAGGAGAAGTATGATGAAGCGTTGATTTTTGGGTTAAAGGCTTTCCGTAGTGTAAGTAACACCCAGAATATGGATTTAAGAGGACAGATCGAGCTTCAATTAGGAAAAGTATACTTCGAACAAAGGGTGTATGATACTTCTAAAAGCTATTTAGAGAAGGTTATCGAAGACTCTGGAAAAACACAGGACTTGTCACTTCAGCGGGATGCGTATTACTATCTTTCAGAAATAGCAGCAAATCAAAATGATGTGACTGCCAGCTACAATGCCTTCTTAAAATATACAGAATTAAACCATGCACTGGATAATGCAGAGGTTGCTCGAACGATTGAACGCTTGGAGTCGAGGTTTGAGATTGAGAAAAAGAATCAAGAGAACGAAATATTAAAGGCACAACAAGCAAGAGATGAGGCTATTATCGAGCGTCAGCAAATCCAGAATATTGCTCTTACGGCAGTAATTTTTGTAGTGTCTTCACTACTAGTATTTATTTGGGTGATGAGCAGAAAACGAAGGGCCGATAATTTAAAGCTCAGAGAGAAAAATGAGGAAATTGCTGCCCAGAGGGAAGAAATTAGTAGGCAGAATGATCACATTAACACACAAAATGAGAAGTTGCAAAAGCGTAACAGTGATTTAGCACAACTTAATCAGGAGAAAGATACTCTAATGAATATCGTGGCACATGATTTAAAGTCGCCATTTAATAGGATAAAAGGTATTACAGAATTATTAAAGCTTTCTGGCTTAAATGAAGAGCAGAAGAATTATAATGAGCTTTTAAAGGATATATCGCAGAGTGGAATTGATTTAATCCGAGACTTATTAGATGTAAATTCCTTTGAAGACGATTCAAGGAAAAAGGACATATCAAAAGTAGATGCCTGTGATCTGCTTTTAACTAAAGCGAAATATTTCTATTCGGATGCAAAAACCAAAAAAATTGAAATAGTCACTGATATCAAAGATGCACATGCCTACATGCATACGGATGAAACGTATCTATCAAGAATTCTTGATAACCTGATATCGAATGCTATAAAATTCTCCAATCAGAATTCTAAAGTGGTATTGGGAGCTGCAAGGAAAGACAATAGTGTGCTCATTTTTATTCAGGATTCAGGGCCTGGTTTTAACGAGGAGGATAAAAAACATCTTTACAAGAAATTTAAGAAGCTAAGCGCTCAGCCAACTGCGGGCGAAAGTTCCAATGGTTTAGGCCTTGCCATTGTAAAAACATTGGTTGATAGACTAAATGGTGTAATTAAGCTTGAATCCGAAATTGGTGGAGGAAGCAAGTTTACGCTCTCATTTCCTGTAGGTGCAGAAACTAAGTCTGGCTCAAAAGTAGAAGCTTAAGTGTAGTTGAACAAAGTAATAGGCACAAGTGGACACTTGCGCCAGAGTAGGACAGATTAGGAAAATGTTAAACTTTTAACCCAACGCTTTCTTCAAATCATCGAGCAAATCATCCACATCTTCTATTCCTACACTTAGCCTTATCAATGAATCTACTAACCCTATTTTTTGCCTTTCTTCAAACGGTACACTGGCGTGTGTCATTGTTGCCGGGTGATTGACCATAGATTCTACACCTCCCAACGATTCTGCCAGTGAAAAATATTGGAAATTTTCCAGAATTCTGAATGCTTCTGCCTTATCATTGCCTTTAAGAGTAAACGAAATCATTCCTCCAAAATCTTTCATCTGAGCTTTAGCAATAGCATGGTTTGGATGATCTTCAAAACCCGGCCAATACACCTTGTCCACTTTTGGGTGAGACCTTAAATACTCGGCAATTACTCTTCCATTTTCACAATGCCTTTGCATTCTTAGGTGTAGTGTTTTGATGCCTCGTAATACAAGGAAACAGTCTTGGGGACCAGGCACAGCACCACTACTTTTTTGAATGAAAGCAAGGTCTTCAGCCAGTTTACTATCATTAACCACCAGAGCGCCCATAATTACATCCGAATGGCCACCCAAATACTTTGTAACAGAATGCATGATAATATCCGCACCTAGGTCAAGTGGTTGTTGAAGGTAAGGCGTAGCAAATGTATTATCTACTGCAAGCAGCAGTTTATGCTTTATAGCAATTTTGGCGGCACCGCTTATATCAATGATGTTCATCATTGGATTGGTAGGTGTTTCAAGCCATACTAATTTTGTTTTGTCGGTTATATATCTCTCTATATTAGCAATGTTCTCCATTGCAATAAAATGGAATTTGATACCGAATTTGGCATATATTTTAGTGAATAGGCGGTAAGTTCCCCCGTACAGATCATTCGTTACAATTACTTCATCGCCCTGGTTTAGGAGCTTAATTACTGCATCAATGGCCGCCAATCCAGACGAATAGCACAATCCGTGTTTCCCACCTTCCAAAGCAGCTATACTTTGTTGTAATGCCGTTCTGGTAGGGTTTTGAGTTCTGGAATATTCATATCCTTTGTGTTTACCCGGTGAAGCCTGAACGTATGTTGATGTTTGAAAGACAGGCGTCATGATGGCCCCTGTTGATGGATCCGGTTCTACACCGGCATGAATAGCTTTAGTGCCAAATTTCATGATAGTATTGTTTAGTTTAAACAGTTAAACACAAGTCGGTTTAGGACGGGTGTTAATTTAGTAGAATATTGCGAAGCTTCAATGAATGAGGTAAGAATCACGACCAATAGGCCTTTATATTTTCCTTCCAGTTATCCTGATCTTTTAGATACAAGATGGTGTTGATAAGCATTTTATCTTTGGATGAATCCTTACCTGATTCTTCCGCCACGGTCAACAATAAATCCAAATACTCTTTATCTCCTTTAGCTTTGAGCGCTTTTAAAAATGATTTTACAGAGTTTTCATTCAGTGGAAGCGGTGTAGATTCAGATTCTTCTTTAACTGGAGGAGGCGATTGAAAAACAGGTGACTCATCCTTTGCCACTTTTTTGGGTTCCACAAAGCTCTTGGCTTCCTGTTTTAGGAAAGCATCTAAATCTTTTAATGGGTTTTTACGCTTCGCCATTGCCTAGTTTTTTAACAATTTCTTTGGCTATTGATAGGTACTCTTTTTCAGCCATGATTGTACTGAAATTTACGAACAAATTCTTTTGAGGCACAGTCACTTCCAAAATTTCTGCATTCAGGTCGCTGAGCGCATCCATGATCGTTTTTGAACCCGTGAGGCTATGTATCCTGTTTGGTAAAACCAAAATCTTCAAATCGCTTTTCAGCTCTTTGGCTGGTGACAAATCTTCCACAGTTTGGTAGGTAACCAATAAATCATTTTGAGTAAGACTTGTAGGAACTATCACTGCATCACTTTGTAAGCAGAGTTTTTTTATTCCCTCATCAGTAGTTTTACCGGCACTATCTACAAGAATATAATCATAGGTTTTACCAGCTTGCATTTTTTCAAGATCGGCTGCAATTTGACCGTCTTCAGAGCCTAATATTTCAAAAAGTGATTCCTCTTTAGCACCTGATTTATATACCTCCATTTTGCGGAGGGTATTCAATGTATAATTAGTATCAGTTTCTATTAAAGCAACCTTATGGCCAAGATTGTGAAGCATAGTGGCCAGGTTAATGGCATTGGTGGTTTTTCCTGTACCACCTTTTCTGCTAATAAAAGAGATAACTTTTGTCATTCAACTAAAATTAAATATTTCAGGCAATTTAAACCAAAACTAAACACTATTCAATCTTACTGATGGATGAGGCTGCAATGAGTGCCAATAGAATATCGTCATACATATTTTTAAGAACAGTTTTATTGAGTTCTTCTGATAGCAACAACTCAAATTTTTCACCTACTGATGGAATAAGAATCCATGCACAGTGTGAATGCATTGCATAGATCATGTTACCTTTTATCAAATTACTCAAATCTCTTTCCGTGATAGTGGAGAGTCCTTGTCTATTCGTTAAATCATTCATCACAGAATCATTTATAAATGAAGTTGAGAGTAAGTTTGAAATAGAAGCTGAATTTTTGACAGCTACTAGTGTTTGTTCCGAGTTTGTATAAAGAACATATTCAGTTTCTCCGTCATTATTTAAGTCGTATTCGCGCAATCCCTTTTGTTGGGTCATATCTGGATGCCAGAAAAAGCCACCAGCTCTGCCTTCTGTTAATTTAGCCAGGTTATATGCTCTTTGTTCTTCCATGGTCATGCTTTCATCTCTGGCTATTTTCAAGTTAGGGAAGGAAAACTTCTCTCGAACAGTGGCTTTTTTTGGAAGTAAAAATGCTGTATACTCTTTTTTCAAATCTATTTTAACATAAAGTCCATTGAATCCCTGAGTGCTCTCATCAGGCTTTGGCATTCGAGCCTTACCATCTCTTGTTGAAACGTATGCAGTTGTTTTAACATTGGCGATAGTTATTTTACTTCCATACCAATTGCCTGTAATTACATCATCTACATTAACTGTTGTATTCCTTTTAATATCTAAAAGCCTACTTTTTTTGAGTTCGCTTTTGGTAAGTGATCCATCTGGGTCATAAGCTAGATTTGCATCGATAAATGAAACTATCTTCTTCATAATTTCATTTTTGAACTGCACACTGGCAGATGCAAATCCTCTTTTATTGAGAATTCTGCCGATGATGAATTCAACTAAAAAGTAGCCCATGACCACTACTGAGAACAAACCTCCAAAACCGGCAATTAGCTCACCAGAAATTTGATACAGTTTGTACGCCACAGCCAGGCCAATGAGTACTAAGAAAGGCATTATTATTTTCAGCCATTTAATTCTAAGTGCAGACAACTCCTTGCGGGCCTGTTCAATTTTTTGTACTACTGGCGCGAGTTGCTCATTGTAAAAGCTATCAAAATCTTTCATTATATGGTATTTACGAGCATAATATAGGTATAATTAAAGCTGAATTAAAATCTTATGAAAAAAGTATACTATCTCTCCACTTGCGATACCTGCAAACGAATAATCAAAGAACTTGGAATAGGAGATGAGTTTGAATATCAGGATATAAAGACTGATAAGATCACAGAAGAACAGCTTAACCAAATGAAGAATCTTTCAGGTAGCTATGAATCGCTGTTTAGTCGTGTGGCTAGAAAGTATAAAGAGCAAGGCTTAAAGGATAAAATTCTGATGGAAGATGATTACAAATTCCTGATATTAAATGAATACACCTTCTTAAAGCGGCCTGTATTTATTATAGATAACAAAATATTTATTGGCAATTCAAAAAAGAATGTGGAGGCTGTTAGGCAAGCTTTGAATTCCTAATCTGCAGAACTCTTCTCATTCATCTTTCTTACTGCCCGTTCAATTCCGGCAGGTGATAACGGAAACATAGGTACAAGCTCCTTCATCACTTGAATGGTGTAAGTGTATGGCCAGTATTTCAGCGGCTCAGGGTTGAGCCAAACACATTTTTTGAATTTTTGAACGATCGACTGAATAGCCTGTATACTTCTCGAATCGAGTTCATAAGGTGCCATGGCAGCATCACCAATGAAAAATACCCGATATCTCTTGCTGTGAGCCAATAGCTTTTCAATGGTGATTGATTTCGTTCTGCGTTCATCTACATACACTCGATTGTAGATCGTATTATGAAAATAATATACCTCCAAATCATGCGCAAAGCGGGTTTTCATTTTTCTAAAAAGG
>NZ_JAVJUY010000029.1:0-1657 GCF_040220315.1 Fulvivirga sp. | reverse complement strand
CATAAACCTGTATCACCGCTCCATCAAAATCAGCCGGATGTGGTGCGTAACCATAGCTCTCGCCAAACCATTTTGTATCTGAGGTATTTACCTGGTTTCGTTCGACCTTACCCTTAAGCGTTCTTATTACAGTGCCTGATAAGGCACATACGGTAAGGAACAGAAAAAAATATAACACCCCTATGAGTACCTTTCGAATCAAACTCGATTTGCGCATTTGTATTCCTGTTGAATTCTCCAATAGTAATCTGAATTTCAGACTTTCTTGAAAAAACACCCACAATTTAAACACTTGATAGAAGTCCAAAAAATCATCATCCAGTTAACAACGAATACGATAACCATATATTTCTCTTCCCTTTCAAACGGAAATAGCTTTTATCCATAAAAAATCCTGATGGAATAAATCAGTACCTGCGTCTAAACAGTGAAAATATAATGATGAAAAAAATAGTAAAAACATTCGCAGCTGGAGCAATAGCCATCTTAATGGTAGCTTGTGCTTCCCAAAAAAAATCAAATAAGTTCAAATGATAACAACCACCACACAATCTCCTGTTTGTTTGAATCATTCTGCTTCATCTGACGACAATCAAACTAAAATTGTAATTACTTTACTATTTTAGATGACTGTTTTCTCTGAATCAAGAAAAACCGCTGGGGAGTTTGCCCATATAATGTAGCCCTTTAATAGAAAAACCAATGGTTATTGACCACAAGAATATAGAATTAAAAGGGAGAGTGATTTTTGAGTCAATCACTTCGCGTTCTCTCATCAACTTCCTGTTTATCTCACTGCAATTAGGGATGATAATTTAACCGAAATTGTGACTGCTAAACCATGTGTGATACTTGGTAATTACATCGCTGGTATCAACCTATATCTTGAGAATCAACATCGATTCAATATTGATATTTTACATGTTAAAATAAAGGAGATCTTTTTATTGTTGCTTCAATCAAAAAAGGCTCCTGAGGTTTCTACACTGCTAAGAAATCTATTTGCCGAAAGGACTAACACTTTCAAAGCCATAGTAGAATCCCATTTATATAACGACATTTCAATTGATGATTTGGCTATATTATCAAATATGAGCGTCTCAACATTCAAAAGGAAGTTTAGATTGATCTATAAAGATACTCCAGCCCATTATATTCTTTCAAAGAGGCTAAAAAGAGCCGAGGGGTTATTAAGTGCCTCTGAACTTTCGATGAATGAAATTTCTGATGAAATTGGTTTTAAAACTGCCCATCAATTCTCTAAAAAATTTAAGGAAAGATACGGACTAACTCCCACTAAATTCAGATTGAACCAAATAGGCAAAAAGTTGACCCCTATAGGACGCTAAGTCCATGATGTCATCCATAATATTGTCGGATTAATTGGCGCACCAATCACTAATATCAACAACGATTAATTCTTTAACTATGGAAAACAGTCAGGCCTTTTTAGTAATAAATGCTTCGGTCAACAACCAATATAAAAATGAACTTCAGACATATCTGGGAAGTGTAATGCAGATTTTTGGCAAAAATGGCGGTAAACCGGTAGGACGATACAATACCCTTGAGCAATTATCAGGGGAAGATGGTCCTGAGATGATGGCCATTTTAGAATTCCCCAGTACAGATATCATACGGAAGATGGTCAGGGGGG
>NZ_JAVJUY010000028.1:0-11355 GCF_040220315.1 Fulvivirga sp. | reverse complement strand
TTGTATTAGCTGAGTAATTTATTCCCGGTATTATTCCCGAAGGTCTGGCTGCCAGGTTTTCTGCGCGTACAATAATTTGAACTTCGTCTGTTACAGTAGTGCTTCCAGAAGTTGCAGATACGCTAAAGGTAGTAGTGCCGCTAGTTGAAATAGTGGTACTAAATGTAACCGAAGAGCCTGAATTAGAGGCTACCGGGGAGCCATTTTGAAAAATGGTTAAACTACTGGCTGTTGATGCATTAGCCGTAATTGTAACAGATTCATTTAAATCTATAAACAAAAATGGTTCCGATGGTGAACTAATAGAAACAGCCAATTCTCCCATTGAGATATCTATTTCAAAATCTTGTGTTTGACCTAATGGCCAATCAGATGCCTTTGCTAAAAAGCCGATTTTAGTAATTTCTTCTGCCGGTTTATTGAAGAAATCAGTAGGAGTAAATGTAATTGTAAACTCATTCGGGTTACCTGTGGGTGAGAACTTTGCTTCATCCAATGAACCATCATTAGGAACAGGATTAATGTTTGTGGGAGCATCACAATTAGTTGAGCAGTTCTCCGGTAAAAAAGCCCAAATCCATACATCTGTTTCATCTTCCATGTCTGAATCACCTGTTAAATCAATAGTAATAGATAGCGGTGCATCTGCTGTTGGAAATGCAGGATCGGTTGAAAATGATTGCGCATAAATAAACTGAGAGCCAACAAAAAGCAGTAAAAAAGAAAGGACATATTTCATAAGAATGCTTTTAAAAAGAAATAGCGTGGTTGGCCACGCTATTTCTTTCTACTAACCTATTTTCAATTTAACACAATAGTCATGTTATTATCATCCACAGTAATGGTAAACTCGCCCGGTGTACCTATAAATCTGAAATTTTGATCACCATCCATGGCATTTTCAAAATTCGCATCAATAGTATATCCTGCTCCTTCATAATGAGGGTAATTTAAACCTGAGCCCCAATCACCGTTGGAAGTAAAAAATCTAAATGAGTCATTAACGAATTGTAATGTAGCCTCATATACACCACTTTCAATTTGGTATGCCACTGTTGGGGCATCCCAAGACCACCCTCCAGGAGTAGCTGCACCTACTAAATAAATCGGGTCTCCAACTGTTAATCGGATTGATTTATCTACTGTATTTAAAGTAAATGTATATTCACCAGGTGTTCCAGTAAATCTGAAATTTTGATCACCATCCATAGCATTTTCAAATCTTGAATCAATGAAGTAGCCTTCTCCTTCATAAAAAGGATAATTTGTTCCTGACCCCCAGTCATCTCTTGTATCAAATACTCTAAAAGATTCATTTGAGAAGACTAATGTTCCTTCAAAAACACCTTCAGAAACCTCAACTATTTCTGTTGGAGCATCCCAAGACCAGCCACCTGGTGTAGCCGCACCAACTAAAAATTTAGAAGCTATTGGGTTATATCTTCTTAATTCAACAGAATAAGTTTCACTAGATTCTAGCATAAGATCGGCAGTAGAAGCAACAACCTTCCAATCAATTGTTAAATATCCTGCTTCTTCTACACCTTGAGACAAAAGAAAATCTTCTAATTCCTGATTAGTAAATGTTACTTGTGCATCCACTCCCATATTATCCGATACAACCTCTAACAAAGGGTCACTAAAATCTCCACCTGTTGCATCTGCCAACCAGGTATAAGTGATATCATTGCCAAAACCAGAAAAAGTAGATTCCCAGGTAATTGCAATTGGTGCATCAGGTGCATCGATATTTAGCTCAACCAACGCACCATCTGCAGGTGTTGATAAACTAAAAGGTGCTATTTCATCTACCATTCTCCTAATAGTTACAGTGGATGATTCAGCTACTTTTAATATATCTCCATTAAATGCGGTTACAGTCCAAGTAATTGTTGATTCTGCACCGGTTGCTACTCCTAAACCATCCAAAGCATCTTCAAGTTGCTGATGAGTGAATGTAATCTCATTTGCCAGTCCATCATTATCCGATGGTATTGCCAACGCTGGATTAGCAATATCAACAGCACCATTAAATGCCATCCATGTGTAAATAACATCCGATTCTAATCCCGAGGCAGCCTCTGACCATGAAACAGTTACTTCTGCCTCCGGTTCAATTGAACTCAACGCAACAGTTTCATCAATTGAATTTAACGTAAAGTCGTCTAAGGCTTCTAGTCCAGTTCCAATTGTTCTCTCGTCATCATCTGAACAGGAGAATAACAATCCGACACTAACCAGCATAAAAAGTATATTTCTTAATTTCATAATATTCATTTTTTAGTTTAAGGATAGAGGGAAAGCCTCATATGTTGCCGACTGTTGACTGCCATCAGCACTTCTAAAAATGTACTTAATAGAAGTAATTTCATCACCCTGATTTAAACCTAAAAGTTCATTGGGAATAAATGTTAGGGAGAATACTTCATCACCTCTATCAGTCATATTAAGAGAAGGTGTATTACCAACCTCAGGCCATGCAACAAAAGCTACATCACTTTCAAATGCACCACCTGCCCTTACTACATCATAAAACAGGTATACATAGATATCTTCTAGGTTTTTGATTGAAGAATCATCCGTTAAAAAACTCTTATCCAAAAACAAAGTAACCACATCTTCCTGTGTGAATTTTGAAGGAAAAGTTCTATTTTCACTAGGGACAAATTCTATTGGTGTTACTGTGACTGTAAAATCTTGGGTTTGAATTCCATCTCCCCAATCTCTACTTTTTAATACAAAGCCAATCTCCCTTATCTCACCAGGATCTTTACCTAAAAATTCTGTTGGTACGAATGTAATAGAATATACATCCGGATTATCTTCACTTCTCGTCATTTTTGCTGCTTCCGTTTCTTCACCTCCAGCAGGATTAATGTTTGTAGGTGCATCACAATTCGCACTGCACCCATCTGAAATGAATACCCATGCCCAAACATCCTGAGTGTATCCAACCAACCGATCGTCTGAACTAGCAGTTGCATCTATCGTAAAGGTAACCTCATCCTCTGCTGTAAAAACAGCTGGACTAGTTTTAACTAATTGACCTATACTGTCTAATGACAAAAACGATATAAGTAATATGAATAATGTCCTTTTCATAATTTATTGCTTTTCAAATTTATATTCATAACTCACGAAGGCATTTGTAATTTCTCCTTCACTATTGCGTTGAAATCTTGTTAATTTCAATGTGAGAATGCCTTCAAGTAATCCATTATATGTTGCTATGTCAAGTGTTCTGCCTCCCTGAAAATTAATTTGAGATGGGAACTCCTGATCATCTAGTGTATAGGAGCCGGAAGAAGAGCCAATGACGTCTGGAGAATTACCTTGAGTCACACTATAACTCCCATCCGCACCAATTACTAAAACCAAATCAGTAAATGGGAATAAATTTGTTAAGTCCTCTCTTAAAACAAACTCTGGAAAGCCCTTTCTTACGGCATCTTCATCAGTTTGTACAACACTTGATAAAGCCCACGTACCAGAAAGTAGTGCTGTTTTACTTTCAGCAGGATCTAACTTAAGATCCTCTATATCATCACTACATGCCGAAATAATCAGCAGGCAAACTGCCAGCATGTATGTCCATTTATTATTTATTATTCTTTTCATAATCGCTTGATTCATTTAATTAGCAATCGTTTTGTTGAATGGAAGGATTTCCATTTACTTCTGAGTTCGGTATTTTGAAAAGCAACTCACATGAGTTATAAGGCAAACCTTGAATGTTTTGCTTTGTTCTTTTCAATTCATGGAATCTGTCGCTAAACTCAAAAGCCATTTCCAGCCTTCTCTCTTCTCTAATTTGTTCAATTAAATCACCCTGTCCACCAAATGTTACTGTTAGTGCCGGGTCATTAAATGCTCTTCTTCTTACAGTTTGTAAATCTGCTGCTGCCAGGTTTAACTGATTATCTTGAGCATAAGACTCAGCTCTTATCAACAAAATATCAGATAACTTTATTACTGGTAAATTAATAACAGGCTCACCATTTTGATTGTTTCTGTCGTATTTAGCCACATAGTAACGCTCCTCGCCACCTGAACTTGCTGATCTTAAATTATACCAACCTGCTCTTGTATCATTAGGGTCTGAAGTAGCTAATTCGCCAAATTCGAAACTCGCGTAATAATTTGGGTCTTGATTATCCTGAGAATAGGTGCCAACAATAGCAGCTCCGGCATCATCTGCAACTATACTATTGAACTCGAATATTGACTCATCACTATGATCAATTTGCCATAAATCGCTCACACCGGGGTTAAGCATATAGCCCCCTTGCGTGATAACCGCATTAGCTTCTATCAGCGCATTGTCATAATCACCCTGTTGAAAGTATACTTTAGCGAGTAATGCCCTTGCTGCCATGGCAGTCGCACGGCCATCTACATCTGCAGTCATTAATCCCTGTGCATCAATTAAATCTTCTATTATTTGATCATATACAGCTTGAACAGTCGCTCTAGGCTGTGAAGATATTGATCTGCTTGCCTCCACTCTTAATGGAACACCTGGCTGTTCATTTACTTGTCCAAATTCATAGGGATACGCAAAATATTTAATTAACTCGAAATGGCAGAAAGCCCGGATAAATAATGCTTCACCAAGAAATTGATCTCTTTCAGCACCAGTGGCAAAATTATCAGCTTCTAAAATCACATTATTAGCTCTATTAATCGTTAAATAAAGCTCATTCCACATTCCTCTTACTGTAGTATTCTGAAAATTAAAATTCAATGCTAATATTTGAGAAATATCAAAGCCTGTTGAGTTTGCTGGGGTTGTTTCAATTTCTTCCGCCATTAAACTTCCTATCCAGTTACTTACGCCTCCAAGCGCACCTCCCGATCTAAATACCGAGTACGTACCTATGAGGGCAAGTTCTACATCTTCTATACTATTAAATGCTTCATCTGTGAGTACTGTATTTTCAGCCTCAGGTTGAAAATCTAACTCACATGATGTAATACTTGTTATAAATAGTGCAAGTATTAGTATGTTAACTATTTTCTTCATTTTCATAATCAATTTAGAATGACACATTTATACCTGCAGTAATTGTTCTTGCCTGCGGAGGAGTAAAGTATGTTGCACTCGCTCTCAAGCTTCTATCTAATGGATTTTGGTTATCACGCACAACTTCCGGATCTCCCTGATCATATTCTGTGAACAACAATAAATTGGTTGCTTGTACAAAAACCCTGGCTCTAGAGAGTTTATACTTCTGTAAGAAGTCTGAAGGCAATGTATAACCCAATTGCAAATTCTTAAGTCGTAAAAAATCGCCATCTTGTAAATACAAATCTGAGTTGATAAATGGTGTGTTAAGTGATAATGCAGGATACTTAGCATCTCTGTTATCTGGTGTCCATCTGTCTAATATTTCTCTTCTTTGATTAAAACCAGCTATTTGAGCTAATTGTTGAGGTCCTTCGCCATTATAGATTTGGAATCCAACAGAGAAGTTAAATAGCACGCTTAAATCGAAGTTTTTATAGGAGAAAGTGTTTGTAAACCCGCCAAAGAAATCAGGGAAAGGAGAACCTGCTCGTACTGCATCATTCACCTGATCTGGCGTATAGGTCTGATTACCATTTATATCTAAGTAAATAGCTCTACCATTATTTGGATCTGGACCTACATACCTTTGTAAATAGAATGTTGCAAAATCCTCCCCTTCAAATAGTCTAATTTCACCACCATCACCTGAATCAAAAGCCTGCGGTGGAAGTCCGGAAAGGTCTTTCACAGTATTGTCTATAGTTGTGAAATTAAGATCAGTTGTCCATTTAAAATCTCCAACTAAGTTTCTTGACGTTAAACTTACCTCAAATCCTTTTACCTCAACTTCCAATGCATTTTGGAGAACATTGGTGAATCCTGAAGAAGAAGGAACATTGGCATTAAATACAAGGTTATCAGCATTTTTAATGTAATAACCGAGTGTACCGTAAATTCTATCTCCAAATAAACCATATTCTAACCCGATGTCAAATGTGGTTGTTTCTTCCCACTGTAAGTCGGGATTATCAAGTCTCTGTGGTGCAATACCTCTAATTAAATTTTGATTGTTATTGTAGTTGGCATTGGTAATGAATAATCCATACTCTTCATAATTACCTATCTCAGCATTACCAGTAACACCATAAGCAGTTCTCAACTTCAAAAAGCTTAAGATTTCATTATTAGCAAGAAAATCTTCTTCTGAGATAATCCAACCAGCTGAAACTGATGGGAAATATCCCCACAAGTTGTTCTCTCCAAATCTTGATGAAGCATCCGCTCTCATGGTTGCTGCGAACAAATATTTATCTCTGAATTTGTAGTTAACTCTCGCGAAATATGACAAGAAGCTAAACTCCTGAAGATCCCTACCAAAATCAGTAACAGATGAAGGGTCAAATTCATCCTTAGTCCTGCCATCAATCTTGCCTTCGAGGTTATTTACATTAAATCCTTTAGTGTCAGTTCTTGAGTAATTGTAACTCTGACCTAACAGGAAAGTAAAATTGTGATCGGTATTTAAAATTCTGTTGTAAGTAAGAGTATTATTGGTTGTATAATTTTTAACAAATACATCTCTACTATCACCGTTGCCTAAAGCAGCACCCTGCCCAGGTCTGAACTGATCTTCATTTTGATCCAAATAGTCAATTCCAAAATCAGTTTTAAAACTTAACCCTGGAACAAATTGACCTAAATCATAAGAAACTGATGCATTGGCAAAAGTTCTATGTTCTGTTGTTCTGTAATCATTTCTAAGATCTAATAGTGGGTTTGTAAAAGGAACTTCATCCCATAATGTGCCATCAGCTTCTCTAATTGGATAAATAGGCAAGGCTGATCCTTGTGCGCGACCTAACCCACCGGCAAAACCAACAGGAACACGATCATTCGTGCTGTATACCTGATTTAATCCAATGGAGACTTTTAAGTCTTCAGTAACATTATAATCAAAGTTTACCCTTCCACTCAGTAGTTTAAATGTGTTTCCTTCTAAGAAACTGTTATCTTCTTTGTAAGTACCATTAGCATACAATCCATATTTATCGGTTCCTTTGCTGTAACTGGCATTAAAGTTTTGGATGAATCCTTTTCTTAGAACTTCATCTTGCCAGTCAGTGTCAGTAGCAAGAGCTTCTTCTCTTGATATACCTCCCGGTAATGGTGCAGGGCCAACATTTCCATCATTTTCCCATGCTTCCTGATATAATTGTACGTATTCAGAAGAATTTAATAAGTCCTGACGTACAGTCTCCTCATTGAAACCTGCATAATAACCTATGTCTACCTTACCCTTTCCTGAAGTACCTCTTTTCGTTGTAATTAAAACAACACCATTAGAAGCCCGCGAACCATAAATGGCAGCTGCAGCTGCATCTTTCAGTACCTGGATAGACTCAATGTCATTGGGATTTAAACTAGCCAGTGCGTTAGTGTTAGAAGCTATTTGCTTACCACCACTCCTACTTAAGTCTCCTGAAGTAATGGGCACACCATCTAGTACATACAATGGTTCAGGACTACCAGAAATTGAAGTTGAGCCTCTTACACGCACTGATATAGCAGAACCTGCAATACCACTACCTTGAATTACCTGAACCCCAGCAGCTTTACCTGTAAGTGCCGATTCAAAACTGGGTAGAGGTTTACTTTCAATGTCGCTAGCACCTAATGATGAGATAGATCCTGTAACATCCACTTTTCTTTGCGTACCGTACCCCACTACTATCACTTCACTTAATTGCTGTACGTCAGGCACCATTTCAACATTGATAGTTGTCTGGCTTCCTACCTGAATTTCTTCAGTAACATAACCTATAAATGAAAAAACCAGCGTAGCATCCGAGCTAACACTGATTGTGTAATTTCCATCGATATCTGTTACTGTTCCCTGAGTGGAACCTTTTACCAGAACGTTTACGCCTGGTAATCCTCCACTTCCTGTTTCCGTCACCTGACCGGAAACCTTCATTTCTTGTGCTTCAACTGCCACCGTTGAAAGACAGAATAGCACAATAAATAGTAAACTATACTTCATAAGCTGTAGGTTAATATATTAATATTTTAAGATTTAGGTATGCAGCAGTTAAAAAACAAGCGCTTCTTACGAAATACTTACACAAACGATTGCACTCATCATTTGAAGTAAATAAGAAGAGTTTTAATCTGTTGTTAGCTGTTTGCATACTATCTAATATTCTAAAAAAAGCCCATTTAAACAATTTTTAAGCCGTTTTTATTGAAATTATTTATCGAAATCGAGACCGCAATCGTTTGCGATAAAATTACTTCATATAAATAATTAAGCGATATAGGAAATCATGGTTAGAATTCGTTTCCAAAATACAAATTGCACTATTTAAATATTTTGGAATTTATAACCTCATTTTTATAATCCTAAATTTTCATTGATCATATAACAATACCCGCCCTGTTTGCTTATATTGGCAGGTCAATAAATACATAGAAACTTTAATAATGAGAAGCAGTCAGGTTACCATTAAAGATATAGCACGTGAACTTGGTATTTCACCTTCCACCGTATCAAGGGCATTAAAGGATCATCCTGACATAAGTATTGAAACAAAGAAGGCTGTTACTGAGCTAGCAGAAAAGCTTAACTATACTCCCAATTCCATTGCGCTTAGCTTGAGGCAACAGAAAACGAATACTATTGGCGTTATTATACCGGAAATTATTCATTTCTTCTTCTCAACAGTGATAAGCGGTATTGAGGATATAGCCTATGATGCCGGCTATAGTGTAATTGTTTCTCAATCCAATGAGTCATATGAACGCGAAGTCATTGACTCTAAGGCACTTTTTAATAACCGGGTGGATGGAATGTTGATCTCTCTATCAAGAGAAACAGTTCAATTCGATCATTTAAAAAGCTTGTTCGATCGTGGTGTGCCTATGGTTTTCTTTGATCGTGTGACGGATGCTATCAATTGCAGTAAAGTAGTTGTAGATGATTTTGGCGGAAGTTTTGAAGCCACAGAACATTTGATTAATCAAGGTTATAAACGTATAGCACATCTATCTGGCCCTAAAAGTTTAACGATAAGCGAAGTGCGCTTGGAAGGTTACAAGGCAGCACTTGCTAAACACAATATTCCTTATGATGAAAAACTGGTAATGAGGGATAATGCTTCTGAAGATGAGCAATCTGCAAAAAAATTAACGGAGCAACTTCTCTCAGGTATCAACCCTCCTGATAGTCTTTTTGCCATAAACGATATTGCCGCACTTGGTGCCATGATAGCTGCCAAAGAGAAAGGATTAAAAATTCCTAAAGACTTTGGCATAGTTGGGTTTAGCAACTGGCGTTTTACGTCTTTAACAGAACCACCGATGACAACTGTTAACCAGCCAGGCTTTGAAATGGGTCAAGAGGCAGCCAGACTTTTAATCAAGCAAATTGAAGCAAAGGATGACGAGTTAGTTGAGCCTGAAACAGTGAAGTTGAAGACGAACTTGATTGTGAGGGGAAGTTCATAAAGCTACTTGATTATAAAGCGGAAGTTTCCCTGATCAGTTAAAAGAAAGAATATTCCCTTAATTTCCGGTTTAAATGCGAGTAAAATTTCATCACTATCAAGTGAGCTCATTTCAAAAGCTACCGTTTTACCCAAATTATCAATTACATTTAATACTGCTTCAGACTTTAGACATTTAACCATTATCTGAGAGCCCGATTCAGTGGAAATGACTGGATTAGGATAGATTTTAATAAGAGATGAATTACTCTGTTCGGTTGAAAGGATTAGGGTAGAAATTTCAACAAAGTCTGAGTAACCAGAGTTCATCGCATCATTAACTGCTTGAATTCGATATTGATAAATACCATTATAATAAACTGAGCTATCTAAATACGATGTTTGATTTTGATTGACCTGAAAGTAAGTTTCGCTATTTTGCTTTCCGATTTTTATTCTTTCCAAAATAAAGCCGGATTCATTATGCGATCTGTCAGACCAACTTAAAACAACATCCTTTTCCTCTAATCTGGCAGTTAAAGCACTTGGTCGGTGAAGCACGTCAGCATCTGTAATTTGAAGTATTTGATTTATTGATATGTTATACTCTTTTGATACGGCACCACCCGGCCAATAGAGTAGTACAGAATCAATGGAAATGTCTTGGCCAACTCCAAAATGTGCCTCGTAGGGTTCCTGACCGTAGAAGCTTGTTCCAGCATGTATAATTCGTGTCTGTTTAAAATTATTATGAAATAAATCAACCTTAGTGCCAAGAGCAAAATGGTTATTTCCCATCATTCGAGGTTGTATTATAATGAAACCATTGGTTGTAATACCCGAGTTTTTTAGAAGTCTTGAATTAAATTCTGATGAATTAAGGCTTCTGGTGGTTTGAAATAAATCTAATTGGCCATCACGGTTATAATCAAAAGAAATTAACGTGGCTGCGTTAAATTCATCATTAAAACCGGAAGAAACTGATTCATCTATAAAATTTTCTCCATTGTTAATGAAAAATTTTGATTGGTCAATCACTTCAAAGGGAACATCCCAACCGTTGGTTGTTGCCAAATCTAATCTTCCATCGCAATTGGCATCAAAAAAAGTAGCACCCCATCCCCAGCCTCCTGATTCGACTTCAAAATCTTTACTTACCTCTTCAAAAATAAAATTGCCTGATTCTCTTCTGTTTTTTAATAATATATTGTGGTAATCGTTACCTAAATAGTTTTCAATATTGGTAGCATAGATATCCAGATCAAGGTCATTATCAAAATCACCGATAGTCATACCCATTTCATTAAATGAATTAGTTAGGTTGGATACTATTGAATTGTCTTTAAATCCATTACCTCTATTCAACAAAAATATGTTACTCCCAAAATCTACATTGCAGTAAACATCTAACAAACCATCCTGATTTAAGTCTACAATCATGGGTTGATAGTATTTATTATTGCCTGTTGGCATACCCATTATTTCTGATGATTCTGTAAAAGTTTTATCACCATTGTTGACAAAAGTCAAAAGCTTACCGTTTCTAACAGTTACAATAAAATCAATAAAATCATCCTGATTTAGATCTCCTGCGGTTGTGCCACCAATGTTCTGGTTTGTTGATATAGGGCCGTACCCATTGAGCCCAACCAATGAAGTAACATCTACAAACTTTCCCTCTTGATTCTCATAAAATAGAAAAGGAGTTATTCCGGGGCAGTTTAATTCATCAAAATAACAATCTCCCATTACAACCAGATCCAAATCTTTGTCATTATCATAGTCAAACCACAATGACATTGTAGTTCTCATGGTATGATTAAGGTCTAGTTCCGCAGCCATATCAACATATGAGCCGTTACTATT
>NZ_JAVJUY010000027.1:0-6157 GCF_040220315.1 Fulvivirga sp. | reverse complement strand
GTATAAATCCTCTAAACTGGGTTGCCTCCTGTTCTAGACATAAGCATTGGTCATGTTATAGCTTTTCTCTAGCTTATCAGCTAACAAGGTCTGTTTATACCCTTCTCCTCAAGGACCTCCTTTATTCTATTCATGCTCTTTCATTGAGAGAAATTAAAAATAACGCATTGATATGATATTATCTCATAATGTGTGATGTTATTGAAACAAGGAATACCCTTTTTCCCTTAAAATCGAGGGGACTCCTACAAATCCTTTGCTATGGGAATAATTACTCAAGAAAATTGAGAATGGAACTACGGTTCTTTTAATATGCTCATGCACGTGTTCTTTATCTCGATACTTTTTATTTCTGTCGAATTTTATGTATTTATGATATTCATCAATGACTTTATCTAACTTGATTTTTCGTGCTTTAAACGAGTCCTGGTAAAATATCAAAGTATCGATATCAATAATTGTTAAATCATGAACTTTGTCAACTGGCACACCTGAGTCCTCTAGATTTTTTATTTCTTCCTTGAACCACTTATTGATTATTACATTGAGCCCTGATAAATTGTATTGGTCATCATGAATGACAAGAATTGGATAAATCCTAATTGAAGTTTGTTTGTAAGTACTGTCGAACGGAAGTTCCCTATTTAGAATTCTTTTAATATTATTGACTAACTGAAGAACTGCTTTATTAGCTTTCTTTCCATCATGTACTTCAAAATAGAACTTCTCTTTGAAAGCTTCTTCAATTTGGTTGTAATCTCTAGAGGTTTTGACATCTACATTGATGAGGATATCTTTCGACTCAAAAAGAAAGACATAGTTTCCACGTCTAATATAGTAATCAGGTTCCGCTTCAAGTCCTGATTCTTTCATTTGACTCCCACTAAATTCGATGTATCTGCCTCCATAGGTTTCATGAAGGACATCATAAAGTAATGTTCTTTCAGAAAAATACTCACAATAGAAGCTCCGGAAATCTTTTAATTTATCTGATTTTGATAATGTTGCGTTTACATTCCTCAATAGAAAATATAGTCCCTTAAAGATTTTTTCAATCACAAATAGACCAAAAATCACCCTGTATTTGTCCTTTTCAATTTTATAGAAGGGCTTAGTTCTTAGTTTCCTAAAATCGATATCGGTGATTGGCTCATGATCTAAAACAACCAGGTTATCAAGGAATTCTATGTTTATTTTATAATCTTCATCAGCTTCAACATTTATATCCAAATGTCCTTCACCATCATTTCTAATTATTGAAATACCAAGTGGGATAATCCGCTTCAAATACTCGTCAGAGCTTTTACAATTGAATAGTTCAAGAAAGGATTGACACAATTTTGCGGTATCATTCCTGCTTTTTAAAAAGTCAAATAAATATACAGCTTTGACCAATTGACAAGTAAAAGCTTCTACGAGATCATAATTGGCAATATCGGAATATGCGAAAGATTGCGCTAGTGAAAGTCCGGCAAGTTTATATTCTGATTCAAGAGATTCTGTTGTTTTTGATGCTATATTATCCCTTTGCGTATTCAATTGATTTAGAAGAAGATAAGCTTTAAAAAGATTTACTTCAAGCTCAGCATTTGTTTGCGTATTTTCTTTACCAAGGTTTTCAAAACAAAACTCAAAAAGTTGAAGACTTGTAAGGGCATTTAAAATTAAAATTTCCCGGCTTTTATTTTTTTCTATTGTCTTGATTTTTGTGTATATGTTATTTGCCAATTTGTTATTCTCATGGCAGAAATACATCTCAAGAAATTCTTTATGATCATTGAATCTTGAGTTTTTGTTGTTAAAGCCCAAAAAATGTGCTCCAACCGTTAGCATTTTTTCTCTACTTATACCTTTCAAATATTCAGATACAGACAGAGGTTTATCATCGAATATTTCTCGATATTCGAGAATCAATTTTAGTGAAAAACCAGTATTCATTAGTTTGTCAATTTAAATTAAATTGGCTGAATCAATTCAATGATTAATAATCTGTAACAATCAAAACTCATACTTCATTTTAGACCATTCAATGTTTACTACATCCTGATCTATCCCAATCGGTTTTCCATTTTCATTTAATTTTATATTGGCATTAATTAATGGAATGTAAAACCAATCAGGATTAGGCGAATTCATTGTTATGTGAAACTCCTGAGGAATGACCCTTGGTCCAAATTGTGCACATAACAATATAACAGCTGCGCAAACTGATTCTATGGCAAAAGATAGTTTAGCATAACATAGATGTTCCTCCCGGTTATGCTTTGTCATATTATAGGCATTATACCAAGGAAGCGACTTTGATTCTTTCTTTTTATCCCATAAAGAAAAAGGGCTAACAACCTCAATTTCTGGGTAATGAATTAATTGTATCTTATAGTGGTCTAGCTTCAAAGGGTTAAGAAGCTTTATATAATCTTTAGTTGATAACCTATCGGCTTCTTTTGAATATGAATGAGCACGGAGTATAGCCTTGAAACTAGATTCAACCTCCATACAACTAAGAAGTAAAAGTTCTCTTATTTTGAATCCGAAAACATCTAAATTGGATTTCTGTGGTTCAACATATTTAAAGACATCAAGTAATCTCTCAAAAAGAAGTTCAACAGCAAGTTTGGATTTTGATACTACATCCCTGGAGCCCCCTAAGTCATCAGCGTTCAAGTTGAAATAACTACCTCGCCACATTCTTGGATAATAACATCCCGGATGGTTCTGTGCCTTAATCAATTCTCCATCATAGAGCATATTATCACCTTGATTGGTCATTTTTAATTTCGCCCATCTACCCAAATCTTCATAACCTCCTTGTGTGACATCGAATACATCAACATTTCCAAAGCAATTAAAAGAGAACTCTTTTTCTAAATCAACTGAGTGATAGAACCCTTTATTTGAGTAGAAATATCTATAAGTATTTGATAATGGATCTTCTTTAAAGAAAAAAGCGTCAAGATGCTCCTTCATTTATATAACATAGATTAATACATAGATTAATACATATCATGGGGTATAGAATCCACCATCTGCAATATACCGGAATCCCATTGTATTTGTCAAGACCGGCACACAACTCAGTGTGAAAAGATGCTAGTTAACTAAAGTATAGCTTGCTAGTATTGATTTTACTTATAGAAAGAACCCATAACATTTGCTGTTATACTACACGGCCCGGTTATTGGTATGTTCCCATCTTACTCCCACAACCATGCCTCATAGTCCTCTTGAATCTGATGCATCTGCTTACCCAAAACCTCAGTTATCAGTAATGGATCATATTCCAATGGATCCTGCAGTCGGTAGGATTCGAACATTTTTGATAACTCGCCTTGCTCCTGCAGGTAAAGTGCAAAACTCCGGGCCAGGGAAGCTTTGATCAGGGAGTTATCCATCTGATCATCATAGGTAAAGAATTTTTCCCAGCCCATTTTCATAATCCGTTCCAGACTGGGATTGAAATTACCTCTGATTTGACCCAGTGCCACTTCTCTCCATGCCCTATTTCCCAGAATCTGTCCATCTGCCTGGATAGTACTCACTTCATACAACGCCGGTACACCCTCCGAGATCCATGGAGGCAGGAACGGGGTGTTCTGGTTGATCAGGATATGCAGCAATTCGTGTTTAAGTGTTCCCCCATTTAGACCTGGATCATAGGCCACCATGCTGTAGTCACGCATTTCGGAATAGCCAATCAGAGAATAGCTAATCTCGAGACCGTGTAGTTTTTCTCCAAGTGAGATAAATCCATCCCTATCAGTGGAAATGTAAACGGTAATTGGATGTTCAGGCATTGGAAACTCATAGAAATTCACAAAGAATTGACACGCGGCTTCCAGGGTTTCGGCCACACGCCTGGCTCCGGTAGCATAATTAGCGCCCTCTACGAATACCATAAAATTTTGTGTCGAGGCTATGCTGTAGGCGTCCAATTGTGAGGCAGCGGCCAACCGACTGGTATCTTTCTCCGCTGCTGCTTGCAAGCGTGACGTATATTCAGCAGAGTCAATCTTACGCGCTACACGGGTTTGATCAAATTCAGAACTCATTCCAAAGAACTCCTTACCGCTTACGATAGCAGGTGTAGCAATCGTGAGTGATGCCAGGGCGCCGTAGTTATTGGTCTGCGCTAAAGTATGTGGTGACCCGCAATTGTCAATGGATGACTTAATATAGTTCTTCAGATCCTGCGATGTGATCCAGTAGGCGCGTAACATCCAATTGAAGTAGGCACGTCCATCATTTGGCTGGTTATTTCCGCAGTAGCATATGGCTTTAAGTAGATCCAATTCAAAGACATCACTGCCGGCTGCAGGACGTCGGCTGTTGATTTCTGCAAGGGCGACGTCGTATTTTTTACTCACCCATATCTGGGATTTAATATCATCCAGCCAGGCCTGACCATTGACAGAACCGGATAGAAAGACTAAAAAGATGATTGCACAATAGATCTTTTTCATGGTTTGGTTTTTTAGTTACCTGAAGGATCAGGAGGCGGTTCGGCTCCCTTCTTGAGTACGGGTTTATCCTGTTTAATCATGGTGGAATCATAAGGCTGAATAAAGCCTGTGGGAGACACTCCCAGACTATTCATATATACCGAGCTGTCCTGCACTTTGATCTCACGCTGATAGGCAAAGCTGAAGATCAGCAGCACTACTCCCAAAAAGGCCAGCAGTAGTCCGGGAGAGGTGGAGCGGAACAGTATTCGACCAAAGAACTTGCTTTCTACGTCGATCTCTGACTCTTTGTCACTGATACGGCCCAGCACAAAGATGGCCCCGATGGTCACCATGATAATCCCGATAAAAAAGCTCAGGTATTGGATCCACATCCGTGAGATTAAAAGCACATGCGCCTGGTGATATCGCTGGTTGATGGCATAGATCTCAATCTCTGAAATCGTGAGCCATTTGATAGCCTCAAGATTCGGATCAGCTGCTACAAACTCCCTTACCGTAGGATCCATCGTAATATTCTCGTAGGTATAGATCCGCTGGCTGAGCCAGATCAGTTGGGCGCTGGAAATCACAATAAAGATCAGAGAAAGTACAATCAGCATGGTCTTGATGAAGGGGATCAGGTTTTCCTGGATCCGTTCATTGAACGTTCGTTTTTCTGCCATGTCTGAAGTTACAAATTCCCTACTAGTTATTCAATCATAATAGATCTGAAATTCCATACCCAATTATGGATAATTTTCAGATGACGGGTAAAATATTAATTAAACCCAGAATTGTCATTAGGGTTTTGTTATGAAGGGCTAAAGCCCGCGGTGCCTTCAAGTTCGAGCAAACTAATAAGGATATTATTATACAATCATGTACCTCTTTCCTAGCTTTCGCTGCATGTATTTCCTACTTTTGCGCCTCGAAATACAAAGCCTATGATCACAGCAAGCAATGTATCGCTTAGATATGGAAAGCGTGTTTTATTTGATGACGTCAACATTAAGTTCACCCAAGGAAATTGTTATGGGGTGATTGGTGCGAATGGCGCAGGCAAGTCCACGTTTCTGAAGATTCTTTCCGGGGATATCGACCCTAATACCGGGACCATTGCATTGGATCCTGGTAAGCGCATGGCCGTCTTGAAGCAAAATCACCATGAGTATGATAAACTATCTGTGCTAAACACGGTGATGATGGGACATACTGACCTCTGGAAGGTGATGGAGGAAAAAGATGCCATTTATGCCAAAGCAGACTTTTCACAGGCTGACGGTGTACGAGCTTCTGAGCTGGAGGCTAAGTTTGCAGAAATGGATGGGTGGAATGCAGAGTCTGATGCGGCATCCCTTTTAAGTGGATTGGGTATTAAGGAAGATGACCACCATAAGCTCATGAAAGAACTGGATGGTGCGGAGAAAGTACGCGTGCTCCTGGCACAGGCTCTTTTTGGTAATCCGGACTTGCTCATTCTGGATGAGCCAACAAACGATCTCGACATCCAAACGATATCATGGTTAGAAGATTTTCTGCTGGATTTCAAAAACACAGTGATCGTTGTTTCTCACGACAGGCATTTTCTGGATACCGTTTGTACCCACATTGCGGATATCGATTTTAGTCAAATCAAACTGTTTACCGGAAACTATTCGTTTTGGTATGAGTCCAGTCAGCTGGCTTTGCAGCAGCGCTCTTCGGCTAACAAAAAA
>NZ_JAVJUY010000026.1:0-1883 GCF_040220315.1 Fulvivirga sp. | reverse complement strand
TTCTACCAACCCCAAGCTTTACGGGAGCATCATTGGAACTAAAGTTCCCGTCTTCTAAGAGATAATCATACCCCTTCTTCAACCAATAGTATCGGCATTGAAATGATTCGTGACCTGAGAATCTCATTTTTCAAATATTTTTAATTGGTGATTATTTTCGATAAACTCTTCAGCTTGCTTTACGAACCAATCCTTAAGAGTGATTTCCTTAAGCGCAAGTGCTTTCCTAAACTTTTTCTTGAATTGTGGATCCACTTCTATTACTATTCTTCCAGAATCGCCAACCGCCATATTATGTTACATATGTTATATAACAAATATAATATGGTTTTATTAATAGAGGGTATTTAGTTCTACCTTCGATTTCCCATAGGAGTATAAATAGGCTTGATACTTGTACTTGTTGATCTTTTGCTGTGTTTAAGCACAGCTTGTAGAGATCTGAGTTGATTACCCAGCTTTTTTAATTGTGCCTTTTTATTTTTTGGCCCGTAATTATCATTCGGATGTGATTCTCTCTTTTTTACCTGGCTTATCTTGTCCTTTAACTGCTTAATTTTTTGAATTCTATTTGAATGAAGCATGTGAACACTCTTTAGGGAAATAAGGGCACATGCTTAAGCATTCACCCATTTAATTAAAGAATCAGTTTTAGAAAATATACTTAAAGATACAGTTGTTCTATTCAGATACTCCCCCCAATACTTAGTTTTACGTCGCTAAACGTGCCATTTTTTGGAACTTTTCGCAACGAAGGACTATAAATTTCCTTTTAAGACTTCACCTATCTTGTTTTCCGGAGTTTCAGCTGTAACCAATCTAAGAAACGGAAGCAATTTTTACTTAGTGCCAATGCTTAGATTTCTAACTTATGACCTTTCGACGTATCAAATGGGGTAATAATTGAGATAGAATTCACATGCCCATCGACATCCCCCGGTCTTTGGATTTACTTTTGATTTCTGTGATTTTCAAATCCGTAATCAAATGATCTGATTCAGTCATCTCTCTGAACTCTTTGATTGCATCCTCTTTTGATAATGCGCTTAAAGTGAAGCTAAGCCTTTCACCGTCTTCCTCAAATTCAAATTTCCATTCTTTCTGTTTTTTCATAGACTTATTGACAGACTTAGACGGAGACTTAGAAGCATTATGAAAGGAACCATCAGGGGATCGCTTCAGGTGCTTTCCATTTTCTATTATTTCTGTACGGAGGTATTGTTCAGTTACCTTGAGATGATTTTCATTAGATAGCAGTGTCAGCTTTGTTGATTTAAGATCTGGTTTTACCCTGTTACTCTTTTCATCAATCTTCCATTGCAGATCTTTTGTTTTAAAGTAATTACCCATTCTCAGAAGTCACAACCCAGATCGTTTCAAAGGGACCATTGGGATTTCCTTCGTACTTCTCGAGCCTGATTGTTCTAGCCATGTTCGCAATAATTTTTATAACCCTTCTTAAAACTCCAGGTTACTTCCCTTGCTATGACCTTTGGATCTTGTCCCCTGTTTGAATTGATTGATATTGATGGCAACTTCCTTTTCAAATTGGGATACTCCAGCCTTAAGACCCTGCACCAATTCGGAATTACCTTTGACTCCATTCAGCAATTTTTTCATGAGTAGCGGGTGGTTTTTTCGGACTATGTAGCCGCTGTTAAATCCCTTGAGATAGTCTTTTGATACTTCCATAATTAAAAGGTTTCTTTTGCATGTTTTTCTAAATATTCATTGATCGATTCTCGGTCATAAAGTATGATCCTTTTCTGGGGTTGGGCGAACCGGATCTTCCCTTCGTCTCTCAATTTTTGAAGAGTTGTTTTAGACTTGATCCCCAGGAGTCGCATGGCATCCTCCGTCGGAATCCACTTGTCTTCCTGGCC
>NZ_JAVJUY010000025.1:0-4044 GCF_040220315.1 Fulvivirga sp. | reverse complement strand
ACAAAGGTGCTGCGTTTACATGTTGCCCAATCAGGAAATCAGGATTTCTGCCAGAGATAAGACTTAAAAATAAAATAGCATCTGCGTAGTTTGAAATCTGCATGTTATTACCGGGAAAAAGTATTACCGGTATGTCGCACTTTTCTTTCAGTAACTTAACGATTGGTTGAAAATTATCTTGTGTAAGTAAACTGCCACCAACAAAGAAAAAATCTACATAGCATTCTTTAGCCAAAGCAATAAGATTCAAAATTGCATTCGGATCTTCTACCTTGTCTGGATCAATAAGTACGGCCAGCGATTTTCTATTGAGTTTTTTCCTTGATTGAATGTCTTTCAGCAGATTCATTACGCGAATTTAAATACTCTACCAATTTTTCTTTTGCCAAACCCAATAGAAAAACCATCGCTTCTTTAGCCAGTGTGCTACTTATTTGTCCAAAAACAGATGTATCAGTTTCTATTTCTTCACCTTCTATTTCCTGGGTTTTCTTAACTTTCTTTTTTTGTTTTTTGGTTTCAGAAGAAAAGAGTGCCTTGAAAATAAGATAGGATAGTGCCAGTCCGCCAGCAATAATTAGCGTATTAGTAGCTAACTGCCGACCCTTTTCTGAAATGGCTTCCAGTTCTTTTTCCAATACTTTCTCTTGTTCTTTAGACAGGTTTTCTAATTTAACTTTGCTATTCATAACAATCACTTATCAATACCAAAAACCTTGTTTAACTCTTTTTCAATAGCCTCTTTCAATCCAATTTTTTTCTTCAAGAGTAGCAATACTATAAACAATATAAAATAGAAACTTGCCACAATGAGAAATCCGTGAAAATAATTTCCCATTTCCTGGCCTAAATAAATGGATACACCAATGCTTACCAGTAAAAGCGCAAAGAATAATAGATTGATTAAAATAATACCAATTAAGGTATTGGCTAATGTTTTAGCTAATTCATCCTTAATTTCAAGCTTAATAAGCTTAACGCGTGTGTCTACCAGGGCCTTCACATTATCAAGAATGCCATCAAACCCCAATAATTTCCATATTCCTTTGTTGCTGCTCACTTAAATACAATTTGTATATAACGAATATAAGCAATGCGATAGACGAATGAAATAAATGCTTGCTACAATGCGTAGTCTAATATTTTTCTACAAAGGAAGAGAGGGTCTCTTTGGCGATAATCTTGCCATTTTTATCCTTCTTAACTACTTGGTATAATGCGTTTTGAATAGCACTAACCTTGTACGTATAGGAAATAGAATCAATATCTGCCTGATTGTAATAGGTGAGGTCGAAATTATAGACAGAGTCTAGTTTTTGTGATTCATTGATGTCTATTTCGGTCTCTATATCTGTGATACAAATATTAAATTTACCATCTGAATTTTCATTGTCCCAACAGAAGCCAACATCATTAAAAATGAAGAAATCTTTATTAAAGAAAACAATATTATTTTTTCTGTTTACATGAACAAGATTGTCACGCATAGTGCCAAAATCCGATTCGTTTTGAGGCATAGTAAATGGATAGTCTTTTGAGACAGCAGACTTATATATTACAACCCGCTCGGTATTATTCTGATTTAAATATGTTAATTCGGTAATTTTGGTATTGGTTTTATTAAAGAAAATCAGTGCAAAAGGTATGATAAAAAATGTAAAAATAATGTAAGTAAAACCAATTAACCGATGTTTGAAAGTCATTGATCCAAATTTACTGGCCATGGAAATTATTAAATTTCTCATGACAGGAAATGGCAGAAAAATAAGTACACCTATAACATTAAAAAGCAAATGAGTAACTGCTATGCTCATAGCTGCATTAGATTTAAATAGTACAGCAATAAATGCAGTTATCGTAGTTCCAATATTGGCACCCAAAATAAACGGCATGGCATTTTTTAGTTCTATTCTATTGGTGGCCACAAATGGGATTACCAATGATGTGGTTATCGAGCTTGATTGAACAGCTGCAGTTATGCCAGCACCAAACCCGAAAGACTTCCATGGGTTATTAAAAATGAGATTTTTTAGATTATCCTTTGGATTAGCTATTAATACATTTGAAATCTTTTTAGATAAATATTTCAAAGATACAATGAGCAGTACGAATGAAATAATGATAGTAATAAGGCCATTTCCAACACTACTTATTATAAACTTCGTTATGGGTATCGCATCAAATAACTTAAATCCGATTGCAGTATCTGAAACACTTAAAGAAGGATCTAAAAAGAAGTTTGCAATTTGCTGGGCAAAATATGAAAGGAAACCATAATAGTATTCCAGTGGAAATAAAATGAGCGTTGTAAGTATATTAAAGAAGTCATGTACGGTGCCAGCAGCAAGTGCACGCTTAAACTCGTTTTTGCTAGTTATGTAACCTAGTGCAACAATTGTACTTGTAAGTGTAGTTCCAATATTGGCACCCATAATCATTGGTACTGCATCTGCCAATGTTATTGAGCCTGACGCAACAGCCGCCACAATCATGGAGGTACTGGTAGAACTACTTTGAATTATGGCAGTGATCAGTAGTCCGATAAATAGTCCAATAAATGGATTTGATGTTGCAACTAAAATAGATTCTGCTACTCCTTTACCCACAAAATTGAATGACTCTGCCATTAAGTCTATCGCAAAAAGAAAGAGCATCAAAGAGATGATGATCTGTAGGCTATAATTTATGGTTTTAAAAGTATTCAGGGTGGTGGTTTTAAGCCTGCAAAAGTAACTTTTACTATGACCTTAGTTGAATAATTGGTATGAAGGTAATGTTAATTTTACACCTTTCATTACCAATCAATAACAGTCAAAAAGTAAATTTTTTAAAAATCAATTTCTTTAGCTTAACATAAAGTTAATATGAGATTAGATTTTATTACCCAATTGAAACGCTACTTTTACAGGCTGAAAATTAGTGCTTTAAAACTACATGAGTTATTCCTTTCTTGATCTCTTAACCCTACTCGGTTCACTGGGATTTTTCATATATGGCATGAAGGTTATGAGTGAAGGGCTACAAAAAGTGGCTGGTGAAAAGATGCGCCAAATCCTTCGAGCGATGACCTCCAACCGAGTAGCTGGAGTACTCACAGGTTTTTTGATAACGTCATTGGTTCAGTCATCATCAGCAACTACGGTTATGGTTGTGAGCTTCGTGAATGCAGGGCTTTTATCATTAGTAGAATCTATTGGTGTTGTTATGGGTGCCAATATTGGAACTACAATCACTGCCTGGATCATATCCATAGTAGGTTTTAAGATAAAAATTGGAGCCGCAGCATTGCCTTTAATTGCCTTTGGTTTTCCACTGATTTTCTCATCGAAAACAAAAATAAAATCCTGGGGTGAAGTTATTATAGGCTTCGCCCTTTTATTTATGGGGTTGGATTTATTAAAAGGTTCTGTTCCTGATATTAAATCAAATCCGGAAATATTAAGTTTTCTGTCATCCTATACAGATTTAGGATTCTTATCCACACTCATTTTCGTTCTCATAGGCACCTTGCTAACAGTGGTAATTCAATCTTCCAGTGCAACCATGGCACTTACGTTGGTTATGGCCAACGAGGGATGGATAACCTTTGATATTGCAGCTGCAATGGTGTTAGGTGAAAATATAGGTACTACTATTACGGCCAACATAGCGGCCCTGGTGGCGAACGTTCATGCTAAAAGAACGGCAAGAGCACATTTCATTTTTAATATGTTTGGCGTAGCATGGATGTTACTTTTGATGCCGGTATTTCTTAATGTTATAGATGTCTACCTTTCTTCAGATGATGGTGTGTCACCTTTTCAGAGTGCAGCTGCTATTCCTATAGCTCTTTCTATTTTCCATACAGCATTTAATGTAATTAATGTGCTAGTACTTATTTGGTTTGTCAATTCTATTGCCAAAATAGTAACCAAAATGGTGAAGGTTGTTGGTGAAGAAGACGAGTATTTTAAGTTAGAGTATATGACTTCTAATTTGGTAAGTACACCAGAAATTAGTTTAGAAGAGGTGGGTAAAGAACTTGCCAAATTCGGTGAGATAACC
>NZ_JAVJUY010000024.1:0-2391 GCF_040220315.1 Fulvivirga sp. | reverse complement strand
TCTCAAATAATTACGTTAGATTTAATGACGATATAAATAGTTATCCGCAATAAGTCTACGGATAACTTGATGTTACATGCAATAACTTATCATAGCCTATGAAATATATAATAACAGCAATTCTCTTACTTGGCCTATCAAACTTGCATGCTCAACAACCATATCCAAACCTATCGACATTAAAAATTGAGAACTTGTGTGGAGATGAGTCATACATCTTAATTCATTATGATGAAGCTCTTGCCAAAGTGATCAATACCCAACTAAATAAACTTCCAATGATACACCAACTTTATGCATCCAGTGATCAACACGAAGAGAATGATATTGTCCTCCTAGAACTGAAATTTACAACAACTGAACTTCCAAATAATTACTATCTAGTATTCTCTTGGGGTATGAGTTGTGATCCTGGATTTTACTTTATTGATGGAAAAACAAACAAATCAATAGGAGGATCTCCTGGGTTGGAAATCTATATCCCAGGTGGAAATTCCATTTATACTACCGGACATTTGAATAGCACTTTTAATAAAAGAAGAAAGTACTCATTTGATGGAACAGAATTCAATGAGGTTGAACCTGAGTTCTACTATGTCGGATTAGAAACAAAAACATTAAAGCCTATAACTCTTTACACTGACGAAGAACTAACTACCAAACTCGCTTATCTTCCTGAAAACTATAATGTTGAAGTGATTGCTGCTAAAAGAACAAATGATTATTCTAGTAAGATTAAATATTTAATTAAAACTGAGCTTGGCTTACTGGGTTGGTCAACCATTGAAATAACAGCATTTGAATCCATACAAATTGAAGGGATTTATTTTATGGGAGATTAACATGCACGTAACATCGACTATAGCGTATGGCCTTACGTAGTTTTTCGCAAAAGCCTATGCAACTTGACCACAAAATCTGCTCTGTGAAATCAAGAAGGTATCTATCACTGATCTGCTCAGGAGCCATTGACTTGTGATAATGCAGTGCAAATCTGACAGTTGTTTGGCATAACAGATTTTGCTATTTTGCAGTAAAAGCCTGAGGTTGGCCCCGCACCATAGTCGGGCGTTAGGGCTCATTCTTAGAAATGGAATCAAAATTTGACTGGAAATATTTAAAAAGTAATATCACTTTTGGAACGATTGCTGAAACGTTTTTACATATTGTTGATTTCCATTTTTTTCAAACATCCATCCAACTAGCATCACAACCTGGAGTTTTTATTCGAGAATACCTGAAGGGTAAAAGAAATTCACAAGATCCAGTTTCGTTCTATTTATCATCACTACTCTTTTTGTTTATTTTATACTATTTATATGAATTTCTGAGCCCAGATGTTATTGAAGAAACAACTAATGATGAGAGTTCAGAATATACCCAATATTGGATGACACTCCCTTTCATTTTTACAATATCAGGGATGAATTATTTAATGTTCAGAAAAACAAAATTAAACTTAGTAAGTAACCTTGTAATCGCTACATTTATTGAATCCCAAAGTGTTATCTATTTAACATTTTTCATTATCTCAGTTGATTTTTTCCAAGTATTAAATGAACCAATGACGCAAGCTCTTATCTATGTATTAATAATCTTTGGAAACATTTTTGCAATCAACTTCCGAACATTTCAATTTTCATTTTTTAGTACTCTTTGGAAGTCTCTATTGGTCATATTGGTGGCATTTATTGTGATTATTGTAATAGCAGGAATATTTTTCTAGTAACACAGAAAGAGAATGAAATAATTCTAAATATGAATTAGGAACCTTAACCTTAATGAGTTGCGGTTCCTAAAAACTATCAATTACTGAATGACTGGATTTTACTCAACTTATATTGAAATAATTGAATCAATTGAGAATGCCATAAAGGATGAAAAGATCATAACAGCATTGATTTTACTGTTTTCTGCAATTGACAGTTTTAGCAATCTTGTAAATAGAGAGAAAGCTAGAGGAAGAAATGTCTTTATAAAATGGACTGAAGAGTGGATGTTAAAAAACACTTCAATTGAATGTTCTAGCGTTGATTTATATGCTGCAAGATGTGGGATTCTACATGGTTTCATAAGTGAATCGGACCTATCCAATAAAAAGGAGGCTAAGCAAATTTTATATGCATTTGGCGAAGTTCCCCTCGATTCATTGAAGGATATTATTTCTATAACAAATAGAAAGAAAGAATGTGTGGCAGTCAAATTAGAAGATTTGTTTTTGGCCTTTAGGCAGGGAATAAGTAATTGCTATTTGGAATTAAATAATGATCCAAACTGGTTAAAGCAATTTGAGGAGAAAGCAGCAAAATATTTTGTGACAATGAAAAAATGACGAGCACTAACATTGCATAGAGTCGAATGGCCTTTATCATTCCATAGCAACTTTCGTAG
>NZ_JAVJUY010000023.1:0-6771 GCF_040220315.1 Fulvivirga sp. | reverse complement strand
TTTTTAGTAAGCATTCTTAAACTCAGCAAATACCATTTTGTTTTGTATCTGGTTGTACTGAGTAAGCAGGGTGTATGCCTTAGATGGCACATAGTTAAACCTGCTTTTAAATTCTTCCACTTTAGCGCTTAGTTCCTGAACGTAGAACCTGATCTGATCTAGATTTTTGCAACGCTTAGGGTTCTCAAAGTTTCTTGCTGTAAAAAGTTGAAACTCTCTGTCGATTCTTTTTTTCTCAAACTCGCTCATAATATTGTGTGTTATTGCACTATTAAAAAATGAATTATGATGTAATAATAGATATATAAATTAATATATGCAAATATTATTGTGTAAAAATGCACATTTATTTTAAAATTATTTTCTACCTCTATCTATACTAATCATTTATGGAGGAGTGTTTAACTATCTGTATAATAGATAGTTATGCTTAAAACGACCTATACAGCCCTTTTTCTCCCCCACCGGGGTAGTGTGAAGAATTGACCTATTATTTAAGCTGGGAGGGAGGATAATGATCTTAATTTAACTAATATATTTAGTAATACTAATATTATTAGTATTTTAGTAAAATGGAAAATCGCTCTATTTTACATCTTGATTTAGACACTTTTTTCGTGTCGTGTGAGCGATTGATTGACAGTCGCTTGATAGGAAAACCGATACTTATTGGAGGAGTAACGGATCGTGGGGTAGTAGCTTCCTGCAGCTACGAAGCCCGGAAGTTTGGAGTGCATTCTGCTATGCCTATGAAGCTGGCCAAACAGCTTTGTCCTGAGGCTATTCAGATCAAAGGCAACTCTATGACGTACAGTAAAAAGTCGGAAGAAGTAACGGCCATTGTAAAGGAAGAGGTGCCCATCTATGAAAAAACTTCTATCGATGAATTCTATGCTGACCTTACCGGCATGGATAAATTCTTTAATAGTTATAAAATGGCTTCGGAGCTTCGGCAAAAGATTACAAAAGAAACCGGCCTACCTATCTCTTTTGGTTTATCTGAAAACAAGACCGTATCTAAAATAGCTACGGGCGAGGCCAAGCCTAACAATCAGATCAGAGTAGAATATGGGTTGGAGAAACCATTTCTGGCGCCACTGTCAGTAAAGAAAATTCCCATGATTGGTGATAAGACTTTCCAGATTCTCTGCGGCTTAGGCATTAAGCGCATTGAAACCATTCAGCAAATGCCTGTGGAGTTGATGGAAAAGGTATTAGGCAAGAATGGCATTTCTATCTGGCGCAAAGCCAATGGTATTGACACTTCCATTGTAGAGCCTTATTCCGAACGCAAGTCTATTTCCACAGAACGCACCTTCGATCGTGACACAACTGATATAGTAAAACTCAAAGCCATTATGCTGGCTATGGCCGAGAACCTAGCCTTCCAGCTGCGTAGGGGGCAGAAGCTCACTTCGTGCGTAACGGTGAAAGTCCGTTACTCTGATTTTAACACTTACACATTGCAGAATAGAGTGCCTTACACCTCGGCAGATCATATGCTAATACCAAAGGTGCTGGAGCTATTCGATAAGCTTTATAATAAGCGATTACTCGTGCGCCTGATAGGTGTGAGGTTTAGCCATTTAGTGAATGGAGGGTATCAAATCAATTTGTTTGAAGATGCTACGGAAATGATCAACCTCTATCATGCCATGGACAAGATCAGGGATAAACATGGAGATCGAAAAGTAATGCGCGCAGCCGGTATTGAAGCTAAGACTATCAGCCGGTTTAATCCTTTTACGGGAGAACCGCCACCGCTTTTGGCGAACCGCAGGACTTAATATTAGTCGCTAGTTGCTCGTCTCTGGTTGCTGGCAGCTAGTTGAACACTAATTGAACCAGTAACCAGTTACGAGAAACCAGAAACCAGCAACTAATGTACATCAACACACATACATCCTACAGCTTTAAATACGGAGTAATTAGCCCGAAGGAGTTGCTTGCCCAGGCGCAGTATTACGGATTGTCAACAATGGCGCTTACTGATATTAACTCTACCTCAGGAAGTCTGATCTTAGTTCGTGAGGCGCATAAATACAATATAAAGCCTGTTTTAGGTATTGATTTTCGAAATGGTGCTGATCAGCAATTTGTAGGGCTAGCCAAAAATAATGCAGGTTTTCAGGAGCTAAACGAATTTCTTTCGTATCACTTACATCAGGAGAAACCGATACCGCCAAGAGCCCCGGTTTTTCAGCATGTATTTATCATTTATCCATTTGCAAAAGCAGCCAACTACAAACTTCATGAGAACGAATTTATAGGGATTCGCCAGGCTGATTTACCTAAATTGTGGTCTTCCGAATGGAAAAGGAATCCTGAAAAGCTTGTAGCCATGCCTACCATCAGTTTCCGCCATAAGCGCGATTTTAATACGCACAGGCTACTCCGCGCTATTGATAATAATACATTGCTTAGTAAGCTTCCCAAAACAGAAGAAGGCAGCCCGGAGGATCGTTTTCTGTCACCAGATCAGTTTAACTCAATCTATGCTGATTACCCTTACCTGGTAGAAAATGCTAATACGCTACTTAACCAATGTCATATTCACTTTGATTTTTATACCGACATCCCACAAAACCTGAAAACCTACACAGGCTCTGAAAAACAGGATTTTAAACTTTTAAGGAGGCTTTGCTTGCGGGGCATACCCTACAGGTACCCGAAAGGAAGTGTTGCCATTATGCGCAGGCTCGTAAAAGAGTTGCAGATCATCAAACAGAAAAATTTTGTTTCTTACTTTCTCATCAATTGCAAAATCATCAATTATGCCCGTAAGAAGAAGTATTACTATGTAGGTAGGGGAAGTGGCGCCAATAGCGTTGTAGCTTATTTATTGCGCATTACAGATGTAGATCCCATCGATCTTGATTTGTATTTTGAGCGGTTTATAAACCTGTACAGACAAAATCCTCCTGACTTTGATATCGATTTTTCATCGCGGGAACGTGATGATGTTACACGGTTTATTTTTGAGTTCTTCAACAAGAAATCACCGAACGGAGTAGCTCTTTTGGCTACATTCAACACGTTTAAGCAAAAAGCCGCCATACGGGAGTTGGGCAAGGTTTTTGGCCTGCCACCTCATGAAATTGACAAGCTCATAGAAGGAAGGGAGCCACCTGACGAAATGGGGCGGTTGGTTTTAAAATACGCAACATATATTGCCGATTTACCTAATCATTTGAGTATCCATGCTGGCGGGGTATTAATTGCTGATAAGCCCATTCAGTATTTTACAGCTACCAGCCTGCCGCCTAAAGGTTTTCCAACTACCCACTTTGATATGCACATTGCCGAAGATGTGGGACTTTACAAGTTCGACATCCTGGCACAACGGGGGCTGGGCAAGATTAAAGACTGTCTGGCATTAATAAAGGAAAACTGCCCTGATGATCCGGAAATAGACATCCATGATTTTAAATCGCTAAAAAAAGATCCTCGGATAAAGGAGCTTCTGCGTGAAGCACAGGCTATAGGCTGTTTTTATGTGGAATCTCCAGCTATGCGCATGCTTTTGAAAAAGCTTCGGGCAGATGAATATTTGGGTTTAGTGGCTGCCAGCTCTATTATACGCCCCGGAGTAGCTAAATCCGGGATGATGCGCCAGTACATTGTACGATTTAGAGAGCCCGAACGCAGAAATGATGCTCACCCCGTATTGCAAAAGATAATGCCGGATACGTACGGCATAATGGTGTATCAGGAGGATGTAATTAAAGTAGCACACCACTTTGCAGGGCTGGATTTGGGCGAAGCAGATGTATTGCGGAGAGGTATGTCGGGCAAATTCAGATCGAGGGAAGAGTTTCAGCGAGTAAAGGAAAAATTCTTTAGCAACTGTCTTGAAAAAGGCTATGAGCGTGAAATGACAGCAGATGTATGGCGCCAGATCGAAAGTTTTGCCGGCTATGCCTTTGCTAAAGGCCATTCAGCCTCTTATGCGGTAGAAAGTTACCAGAGCTTATTTTTAAAGGCATATTACCCGCTAGAGTACATGGTGGCTACCATTAACAATGGCGGTGGATTTTACAGGGTAGAGCTGTACGTGCATGAAGCACGCATGCATGGCGCTGAAATATTTCCCCCTTGTGTCAATAAAAGTCATCATGCAACGGCCATTTACGGTAAGGATATCTATTTAGGATTCTGGCTGGTGAAAGACCTGGAGGAAAAAGTAATTAACCTTCTGGTAGCGGAACGGCAGCGGGGAGGAGAATTTAGTGATTTGGAAGATGTAATTAGAAGGGTAATAATATCACTGGAGCAGCTGATTATTTTAATCCGTGTTGGTGGGTTTAGGTTTACAGGAATTAATAAAAAAGAATTACTGTGGAAGGCGCATTTCTTACTTGGGAGCGCTAAGAAATCTACTCCTGATACTCCGCTATTTAAAGTTGATTATAAGCGACTTACGATACCTAAACTAAGTATTAATTTAATGGAGGATGCGTTCGATGAAATGGAGCTGATTGGCTTTCCGCTATGCAATCCCTTTAGTCTACTGCAAGGGGAGTTTAAGAGTACACTATGCATGAAAGACCTGAAGCAACAAGTGGGTAAGGTTGTCACTATTTTGGGTTATCTGATTGCCATCAAAAACACCAGCACATCGAATGGTAAGCGCATGAACTTTGGCACATTTATAGATTTAGAAGGCAATTTTATTGATACCGTACATTTCCCGCCATCAGTTGAACGCTGGCCTTTTAGAGGGCGTGGGGTTTACACTATCACTGGAAAGGTGGTAGAAGAATATGATTTTCCGTCCATTGAGGTAATAATGATGGAAAAGGAGCGGTACATCGATGACCCACGGTATTCGGTAAATGCCGGAGGGGAGCTTGAGTTGTAAACTTGTTGCTGGTTGCTAGTTGCTTGTTTACTGGTAACTAGTAACTAGCGGCTAGAAACCAGAGACAAGTAATATTTTCACAAAGTCTTCAATTAAGAAACAAATACTTTTATATTTATGCATCCATTTAAGAAACAAATAGTCTTTGGCATAATTAACAAACTATGAAAGGTACTTATTTAGGCGAATTTCAGGAGGTAGTGCTCCTTGCTGTGCTCATTTTACAGGAAGATGCGTATGGCACGCGCATTCAGGAAGAAATACAAAATGAAATGAAGCGCTCATTAAGCAGGGGTGCATTGCATACAGCACTCACCAGGCTCGAAGAGAAAGGATTTCTCAAGTCGGTAATGGGAGGGGCTTCCGAGGCAAGGGGAGGCCGCAGAAAACGCTTGTATTCTGTTACCAACCTGGGTAAAGAATCGCTGAATGAAGCCAGAGAGCTGCGCGAGCAACTTTGGAATAAAGTGCCTGACATTGCATTGAATACCAGTTATGCGATATGAATGAAACGATTAGGCCGCCTAAACTCTACACTAAATGGTTTAAGTGGTTTTGTGCAGATGATTATTACGAAGAGCTACAGGGTGACCTGGAAGAAGCTTTTTATGACAATGTTGAGCGATTAGGCCTGGCCAAAGCACGATCAATATATATACGCGAAGTCCTTTTTATGCTTCGCCCATCGGTCATTAAAAAATATAAGGTTAAAGCAACAAACTCAAACAACACAGATATGATACGCAACTATTTAAAAATTGCCCTCAGGAACATTCTGGGGCAGAAAGTCTATTCCACTATTAACATTTTGGGGCTGGCCGTTGGTATGGCAGCCACCATTCTCATAGCACTTTATGTGCAACATGAGCTCAGCTATGACCAATATCACACTAAGTCAGATCGGATTTACCGCGCTTCGCGTGAGTGGCTGAATGCCAATGGCGAGTCAAGTTTGCATTTAGGGCATTTGGCACCGCCTTTTGGACCATTTCTGGCGACTGATTTTGATGGTATTCTTGAGGAAGTAGTACGGATTAACTCCGGCTATGGGCCGCTGATGTCTTATAAGGATAAGAAATTTGAAGAAGATGGCTTTTTCTGGGCGGAAGATAATCTATTCAATGTCTTTTCATGGAAATTAATTGAAGGAGACACTAAAACGACTCTGAAAGAGCCTAACACCATTATTCTAACTCAAACAGCTGCTCAAAGGTATTTCGGCAATGAAGATCCCATTGGCAAATCCATAACATTCAACAATTTTGGAGCCGAAGTTGAATTTGAGGTTACCGGAATTATGGAAGACTCACCCGCCAATTCTCACTTTCAATTCTCCATGTTTGCCTCTTTTTTAACGTTAGAAAACTTCTTCGGCCGTGAGAATATGATGCAAAATTGGGGTAGTAATAACTACGCTACTTATCTGCTGCTGGAAGAAGGAAAGTCAATTGAAGAACTGGAAAGCCAAATTCCTGCATTTATGGATAAACATCTTGGGGAACATGGCGGTGAGCCTGCTTCAAATACTAATAAGCTGCATTTCATGCCGCTAACGGATATTCATCTGCACTCACATCTCGATTCTGAAATTGAAGCGAATAGTGACATTATGTATGTATATACCTACACCGTTATTGCAGTATTTATACTGCTAATAGCTTGTATCAATTTCATGAACCTTTCTACTGCACGCTCTATGAAACGAGCCAAAGAAGTAGGAGTGAGAAAGGTGATGGGAGCCTTCAGATCTTCATTAGTCAGGCAGTTTATCACAGAGTCTATACTCATAGCCAGTATTTCAGCGGTGTTGTCTTTAGGACTAGTTCTTTTGGTGCTACCATGGTTCAACAATTTCAGTGGAACAGAACTATCATTAACAACTGTTGACCCTCTGTTTTTTGCCTCACTGA
>NZ_JAVJUY010000022.1:0-3357 GCF_040220315.1 Fulvivirga sp. | reverse complement strand
TTTGGCCTGTTCTTCATTCGGATGTACTTGAACGGAAAGGTCTCTATTGGCATCAATGAATTTGACAAGTAAGGGAAATTCATCACCATATTTTGAGAAAATCTTTTCTCCTAATAACATCCCTTTATATTCCTGGATCAGTTTTCTTAAAGAAGCACCTTTTAATGGCCCCTCAGATACTTCAGAAACATCACCATTCACACACGATAGTTCCCAGGTTTCACCGCATGTATCAGATGATGTTGCTTTACCCAACATCTCACGTAGGCGCGTTCCTCCCCAGATTTTATCTTTGGGAATGGTCTTAAATTTTAAGGGGTAAAGTTGCTCCACTAGCGTTTGCTCGTCTCAAAAAAGTCTCATGAAGATTCAAAATTGTTTGAAATAAGATTAACTTCAAAGCAAATTGTCTTCAATATGGCAAGGTTAATGATAAATTAAACTTGTCATGACTCCATCCGTAAAGCTACTCATCTAATTAATTGCAATTGATATGAAATACTGGATTTTATTTTTTTTAGCCACGTTTTATTCATGCAATAGCGTGAAAAATCCTCAAGAGGTAATAGATGCTGCTATGGCTGCGTCAGGATCTGACAAGTTAGCCAATTCAAAAGTTGAATTTATTTTTAGAAACACAGAATATGGCATCGAACAGAAAGGAGGAATGTATGAAATGGTACGCTTGTGGGAAAATGAAAAAGACCAGGTAGTAAGGGACGTTGTTACCAATGACGGATTTATCAGAGAGGTAAACGGGCAGGTTGTGGCAGTAGCCGATAGCATGGCTTTCAAGTATTCAAATTCCATTAATTCTGTATTTTATTTTGCTCTCTTACCCTATCGATTAAACGATGCAGCCGTGAATAAAAAGTACTTGGGTGAAGAATCAATAAATAAAACTGTATATCACAAAATTGAAGTCACTTTTGATATAGATGGTGGCGGAAAAGATCATGATGACGTTTTTATCTACTGGATAAATACACAAACAAATTATATCGATTATTTGGCATATAGCTATCTGGTAGATGGTGGTGGTATGCGGTTTAGGGAGGCTTACAACCCACGTATGGTTAATGGTGTAAGGTTTGTTGATTATATGAATTATGAGCCAATGGAAAAGAATCTGGCATTAGAAAATATTGGTGAAGCCTACAAGCAAGGCAAATTGAAGGAGCTATCTAAAATTGATATAACCAATATACTAGTTGAAACTTACTGAGATTTTAATTTTCTTAATTTTACAATCAAGTAAGCCACCAAAACGAGTGCAATACCCTGCCCTACAAAAAGTACCTGAACACTGGTTAGCATGAGAGAAGGCCATATTTTGACCACTGCACCATGTAATCCACGAAAGCCTACAACGGTAACCACATCAATAATAAGGAGTGATAATAGGTTCGTTAAACTCGAGTTTAAATAACTCTTCGCAATTAATTTATTAGAATTTGCTATTAAAAAAAGTGTGCTCACCAGTACTGGTAGTAGTAAACCGTTGAATGCCTGGGCTGCCACGATAATAGGTATTGGCTGCACTTCCAGCAACCCGAAAACCAATCCACAGACTAATATGATCTGCCAGATCCTGGTGTAAATGATGCTTTTGTATTTTCTCCCGCTGTAAATGCTTTTAGCTATTAATGATGCAGCTACAGGTGAAGTAATAGACGAGGTTATGCCGGCTGCAAATAGACCAAACCCCATCAGATAATACGCCCACTGGCCCCATGTTGACCCCAGGTAATTAGCTAAATCCAGGAAGCTAACATTTCCTTCCATGTTAGTAGCAATAATTAAAATTGAAATGGATATAATCCCGCCAAGGACAACTGATATTGTTAAGCCAAATCTCATATCATTGATAGATCGACCCTCACCTATGCCGCTGCCCAGAAAAATATTGTAAGGCACGATAGTAGTACCAATAAGACCTATTACCAACCAGGAAGAACCTTCGGGAATAGCAGGGATAAAACTATGCATTACTTCATCAGTTGAGAAGTCCGTACTAAAAGCCATAAAAAGGAATACTATTCCCATAAGTGCAACCAAGTACCCAAGCCATTTCAGCAAACCCTCAAAGCTATTTGCCGAAATAAGAAGATAAATGATTATGCCTAGGGCAAGTATTACCCACTGCTTATCGATAGCAAAAACAAGGCTAACCCCACTTACGGCACCCAAAATATTTCCTGCCTGATATGCCAAACATCCTGTAATCACCATGAGGCCTATGATATAGGCAATCCATTGTCTACTGTAGAGATCAACTATTAATTTACCTAGCGGCTTTCCTGAGCTTATCGTAACTCTGGCCGACATTTCCTGAATAACTAAACAGGCAATAGTTGAAAATACCAATGGCCAAATTAATTGAAAGCCAAATTGTGAACCCGCTGAGGTAGCAGTTGCAAGGGTACCGGGCCCAATAAATGCAGCAGAAATCACTGACCATAATACTATTGATGTTAGTTTATTTCTTAGCTGCATAGTTCATAAAGGTAATGATCAACAGGGTTTTACGGTTACAATAAGTCTTTTCAAAGTACTTAAAAATAACTAGATTTACTTATCATCCCCATAGAAGACTAAACCAACCATCATGAATATACAATCCACAATTAGAAATGTGCTCATAGTATGGCTATCTCTAATGTCGCTTCATGCATTTAGCAAATCTGGTGTGCCCCGAATTGTAATTAATTCTGGGGGACATTCCGGTAAGATTTTCAACATACTTTTTACACCTAATGGTCAGCAGATTATTTCTGTATCAGAAGATAAAACCATACGTGTGTGGGATGCTCGCACTGGAGAGTTAGTTAAAAAATTTGAATCACAAATTGGTAAAGGCCCAGAAGGGATGCTTTATGCCTCTGCCATTAGTTCGGATGGGAAGTATTTAGCTGCTGCTGGCTACCCTGTGGCTGACGAAGAAAGTAATCACATCATTCTCGTAGATATTGAAAAAGGCGTGCAGGTAGGTACCGCTAAAGGCCATAGCAACGTAATTAATTCACTTGATTTTACCGGGAGTGGTAAATACCTTGCCAGCGGCAGTGATGACGGCACCATTAAAATTTGGGAAGTGGCAGAGTCGCACACGATGAAAGAGGTTACTTCTTTGCAGGTGGGCACGCGGGTTACGAATATATCATTCAATGACAAAACGCAATCTCTCGCTGTGGCATCTGACCAACGAAATGTGTTGGTTTTTGATATGAACAAATTGGATCAGGGCACAACCAAGTTTATTCCAAGAGAACTTAAAAAGCATAAAGATATTATCAATAAAGTAGCCTATTCACCGGATGGCAGTTACATCGCATCTGCCAGCTTAAATAATGAACT
>NZ_JAVJUY010000021.1:0-1698 GCF_040220315.1 Fulvivirga sp. | reverse complement strand
TAGAATCGGTGGCGGAAGGAATTAGCTTTCAGACTTTAGAAAGATTATGTCATTACCTGAGCAATATTCTGGAGTTTATTGATCTAAGATATTTGAGCAACGTCAGATTGTTGAAAGCGGAAAGCCTTCGATTAACTTCGAGATAGGGAGTTGGGGGATCTGGAGATCCTCCTTAGACAAAATTCAAGATAATGATCAGTAATGCCAATCCACCAATCATCCTTTGAATCAATGAGAATTTTTTATCATTATCAACTCTCAGTTGATCTAGTTTCTTTTCAAATTGTGTAGCCCTGATTTCCATAATCGCAATTAAACCACTGGTACATTTTTCACCAGTTTCTTTCTCTAATTTACGCAATTCTGTTTAAAATTGGTTAAAACTAAAATTGTATTTAGCTGGTGACCCAGTGAAAAAATCAAGTGATTATTCCAAAGTGCAACATATTAACGAAGTTTCAATTTGTCCGCCTGTAGCTTGTGTCTTAGCCCAGGTGCAACATTTTGACGAAGTGAAGGTCTGTTCAATGCTAATAAAAAAAAAGCCCCAACTCACAACGAGCTCGGGGCCAGATTAAAGAGGTCCCAGCAAAGAATAGTCTTTTGATACCTCTTTATAAAAATGTTTAAATGATGATGATTTTAATTATTTATTTTGGAATTAACATTACCTTTTTAGCTAACTCGAAACACAGACCCAACTCCCATGAACAATCAAAAAACTGACTCTCGACAAATTTCCGATAGGATGAATTCAATGGCATTTCTATATGGATCGATTGGATTTTTAATCGGGATTTTATTTATGGTGCTGGTTTACAACCTTTGATATCAGATGTCAAAAAAAATAGCCCAGGACTCAAAGAAGTCAAGGGCTAATTAAGAACCAGCTATATTAAGTTTAAAGATAACGCTGAAATTGATAACTTCAAAAGCGTTGTATTTTGAAACCTCTAATGTTCAAGAATCTTTCTAATTTCTTGACTCAGCTTAATCTTTTCAAAATCAACTATTGATTCATTGAATTCATAGCCTAGATTTTGCAAATGACTCTTGAGTTCCTTGCCAGGTAACCAATTCCATATATTATTGTCAATTAAATATTGAGTGAGTTTTGATGTTCGTGACTCTATAGACTGAATGTTATCTATCTCCTTCTCTATCCTCTCAATGTTTTTCCTTAATTTTTCTACCATTGAGGGTGTCTGCTGGTAATCAATTTTAATATTTGATACTTTCTTTAAAAAAGTGCCAAGGAATTGTCTGGATATTACATCATTAGCTTTATGCAAAATTGTTTGAAAGGTTTTCTGATCTAAAACTTTCCCATCTTTTGTCCAACATTCTATTAATTCATCCATCAAATATAGATTTTCGATTTCCCAGAAGTTGAAGTAATACTGATTGCTCTCGGTATGGGGAATATATATGCCTTTTTGATTCGAAAGTAAATCAATAAAATCTTCAAGAGATTTATTTCCTTTTAGGTATTCAACTAAAATTGATTTAATCCAGATGTCTCCGTCTTGAATGCCAATGGATGTTGAATTGGTTGTTTTGAGGATATCTTCAAACACACCAATAAATGATTCATTTTGATTGACATTTCCACTTGTACCAATTGGAATCACATTGGGAGAGTTTTTGCTTTCAAAAAACTTTAAGAAGAAGTCTCGATGTTTAAAGCCCTCCACTCCC
>NZ_JAVJUY010000020.1:0-1865 GCF_040220315.1 Fulvivirga sp. | reverse complement strand
TCGCCATCGCGATCTGGCCCGAGCCATCGAGCGCGTCGCCTTTTCTATTATATCATAATACATCAATTTGAGTTCAGTAGGCTGACTTTAACTGACAACTATATTACAATTTCCTATCCTCATTCAATTTTCCTTTCTGCTAAAAGAATCCCAATTGATTCGATTTATGAAATAACTTTTAACTATGATCCCGGACCTTATCGAAGTCCTCATATAATGATTCGACAAAAAAAGAATGCTAAGACCAAATGTTACATTGATTTGAGTGAATTTGAAAACTTGGAGAATCATCTGACAGATTTATCGGTAAGGTGGGTTCAGATTAATGACTAATAAAAAACTTATCGCTAACATCAACTAAAACGGCATGGCGGGCTATTGGCGGATTGACAAGTCAATCCTTTTTACTACTTTTAGGCGGACGTTTTGGTCTGCACTTCGTTTGACCGCCACGTCCGTTTAGTAAGAGCGTTGTACTGCATGATTTGCATTAACTGATTTAAAATACGAGCTATTTCGTGAACGAACTACTTAATTTAGCCATCATAATTACATTGCTGTTAATATCACCATATGTTGGTGTTCTGGTTATATGGCTTTTTAAGCGAAAAAATAAGACAATAAAAGAGCTAATGAATAATGGATATGGCTTAGCTCATGGAAAGCTCGGTCTAATTGTAATAATTGGACTTATCGTACTATTTCGATACCTAGAAATCATACCTAACTCATGGCCATAACTTGATTATTCTTACTCTGTAGGTGATTCGACAATACAGAAAAACGCAGTACAACATGCTGTAAGAGCGCATTTGGTCTTCACCGTGCGAAGTCCTAAATGCTTTGGTGCGGCTGACCCGCACGTTTTGGGTTAGCATTTCACATCCACTTTCATCTCTTAACTTGTGGACAATTTATAAGGACGGGGTGTTTCAAGCTGCTTGCATTGCGACTAGGTTCTAAACCCAAATCGTGCTAGTTTTATGCCCTGTAAAACAAGTAAACAAACGCGCCTTACAGGGGCGTTGTAGGCCATCTAAACATTGACAATTTGAGATTAGTCATTCCAATTCTTCTCGTAGCCCTTTGCTTCGTAGCACATGGACAAGATTTGAAGAATAAAATTCATGAAGTTGACACATTAAGTTTAGGCGTATTTGAATTTAAAAAGGTATTGCGATACTCATTTGAAAATGCCACAATTTGTATAAATGCTGAAGCTTATATTAATGACATAAAACAACTTCACAAGAGATATAAAAGTAAGGTACTTAGAGCCGAAAAGAATGACGCAATGTTGCCAAGTTATGAAAAGAAACTTCAGTTCATTGACTCACTTTTATCATCCTTAAAAACTCAAATTAGAAAAATTGACACCATCAATCTGTCACATCAGAAGTTTATTAAAGTAGAGCTTAGAAGTCCAACTGATTTTGATGAGTACATTGATAGGAATGATTGCGCTGTCTATAATAAAGAAGGAGTTAGGCAATTCAGAATAATCAGGCAAAAAGCATCATATCATTGTGGTCCACTTTGCGGTTGGGGCGGAAGACTATACTTTCTTCTATATCAAGATGATTATTTTCTTAAAGCAACCGATTGGGTGAGCTAGAAAAAAACGGCCTACAACATAATGTAAAGAGCGCATTTGGTCTTCACCGTGCGAAGTTCATAAGTACTTCTGTGCGGCTCGGCCGCACGTTTTGGGTTAGCATTTCACATCCACTTTCATCTCTTAACTTGTGGACGATTTATAAGGACGGGGTGTCATAAGCTGCTTGTAGCTGAACTAGGTTCTAAACCCAAATCGTGCTAGTTTTATACCTTGAACAAAGTAAACAAACGCGCCTTACAGAGGCGTT
>NZ_JAVJUY010000019.1:0-5856 GCF_040220315.1 Fulvivirga sp. | reverse complement strand
AACTGCCCGTGAATGCGCCAGTTATATGCTTCACATCCATCATACGATCTCTCTCAGACCTGTTTTTGGCGACTTCTACATAATCTTCTACTTCGGCTTTTTTATCTGTAGTAGTTATTTTTTTCACCAGCTCATGCTCAGGAGCAAGGGCTAAATAAGTAACACCAAAAACGGTGTCTAGTCGGGTAGTAAATACTTTGATTTTATCTTCATGACCATCTAAAGCGAACTCAAATTCAGCACCAATGGATTTACCTATCCAATTACGCTGCATTTCTTTCACTGGCTCAGGCCAATCAATTTTTTCTAAACCCTGAAGTAAACGCTCAGAATAGGCAGTAATACGCATCATCCATTGCATCATGTTTTTGCGGATTACAGGGTGGCCTCCTCTTTCGCTGAAGCCATCTTTCACTTCATCATTCGAAAGTACCGTACCCAGAGCCGGACACCAGTTTACAGTTGTATTGGCCAGATATGACAAACGGTATTTTAGAAGTGTTTTCTGTTGCTCTTTCTCTGAATAGCCATTCCATGTGTTAGCATCGAATAAAGGCGTATTATCATCGCACTTAGCTTTGACGTTTTTATTACCCTCTTTTTCGAAAGTTGAAATTAAGGTTGATATTGGCTCGGCTTTATCTGCGTTTTGATCGTACCAGCTATCGAAAAGCTGCATAAAAATCCATTGCGTCCATTTATAGAATTTAGGATCGCACGTTTGTACCTCTCTATCCCAATCAAACGAGAAACCTATATTTTCAAGCTGCTCTTTATATCTTTTGATATTTTGTTCGGTAGTAATAGCTGGGTGCTGCCCGGTTTGAATTGCATACTGTTCTGCCGGTAATCCGAAAGCATCAAAACCCATCGGGTGAAGTACATTGTACCCGTTCAATTTCTTAAATCTTGAAACAATATCAGAAGCAATATAACCCAGAGGGTGGCCAACATGTAATCCTGCCCCGGAAGGATAGGGGAACATATCTAGGGAGTAAAATTTTGGCTTGTCGGAATTATTATCGGCCTGATAGCATTTGTTTTGCTGCCAGTATTTTTGCCACTTTTTCTCTACTTCTCTAAAGTTATATTCTGCCATTGCTTAAAATTAAGCTGCAAAAATAAAAGTTTAAGCTGTTACAGCTTAACTAATGGCTATTAATTTGTAAATGAATTAATGATTAAATTCTTCCTTGATTCTATTGGCAAGTTCCGCTGAATTTACCTGTTCTATTGGGTGTTTAAATTCAGTAAACTCAAAGTAGTTGGCATTTGGAATGTGATGAGCAGCAGATTCAGATTCTTCTTTACTTACCATATTATCCAGTGTGCCACGTGTAATAGTAACAGGGATGGTAATTTCTTTAAATGTTTGACTGGTAAGTATTGGGTTGTTACCCAGATTAATCATCAAATCTGCAGTTTTTTGAATTACCTTTTTCCAGTCTAATGGTGAATGCCTTTCTTCTAATGTTTTGGCAAAAGCTGGGACTTTTTCTTCTATTTTCTCTGGGTTGAGCATTTTTATTTCATGCGCTGCTGAATCCGGAGTCCAATGAAACTTGGTGCCTAACGTAAAAATTTGAGCTATGCGATCATCTATACGCGAAAGGTTTAAGGCAACATAACCGCCCATGCTATAACCGAAAATAAGCGCATCTTCTAGCCGATTTTCAGACAGATAGTTTTGAAGTTCAATGGTAAATTGATCTATGGAAAAATCATTGGAAAAATACTTGCCACCATGCCCAGGGAAATTGAAACTATAGAGTTGATAATCAATACTTAATTCAGATTTCAATTGATCGAACTGTTTTTCGGAGCCTAAGGCACCGTGTAAAATAAGTAAGTTGGGTTTACTCAATTTAGTGCCTCAGTTAATGCAGATACTTCTGTTGAAATACTTTCTAAATCTTTTGTTTGATCTTTTAACGCACTAATTAAGTAACCTGGAATAGGTTTTCCGGCTACAACCTTTGAAAGTATATCCTTCAGTAATGTTTTCAGTTCAATATTTTCAGCAGGAATTTTTGGGAGCATAGTATCAATTATTGCGATGGCGGGGTGCTCCGTATCTTTCACTTCTGTAACTTCCAATGTACGTTTCACGGTATTTTTTGCTATGCACTCGTTGTATTGATCAATAATTTCATCCAGATCATTTTTCTTAAGTTTCTTTTCTTCAATAGCTTCCGCCACACCTTCGCAATCATTAAGAAACTCTGTGAGTTGCTTTTTAAAACTGATATTCGGAACTACCAGCCCATTGCCATCAAGTTTTTCTAAATAGCGGGAGCCAAAGTCATACGACTCATCTTCACGGAAGTAGTAGAGGCTTAAGTAGCCAGATTTTTCTACTCTCATAATTCTATATTTATTATTGAGACGCACAGTCTGATACAACTCATCGTCTTTTGTAAAACCAATAATTTCATAAGCTTTATAGCGAGTTCTTCCTTCATCGTGCTTTAAAACTACATCCTCAAAAAGCATTTCGGGTAACTCGATGATCACCTTTCCTCTTAGCGTGTCTCCTTCCGCAGTGTAAAGCATATCCTGACCGTTAGCGAGAGAAAATGTAGTGAGGGTAAGTAGTAAAATGACTAGTCTAAGCATGGCTCTATTATTTGCAGGCAAAAATAAAATTATTTATCACTTTGTTCACCTTTCTTCAGTCGCCCAGCATCTTTTAAGGCTTTATTGATGATCCATTCTATCTGGCCGTTAACCGATCGAAACTCGTCAGCCGCCCATTTTTCAACAGACTTGGCAAGTTCTGGATTTAAACGTAATACTATAGGCTTTTTTTTAGCCATTAACTTCCATCTTTTTATTCATCAATTTTTGCATTGTGCTGAAAACTTCTTCTGGATAGTGCGTTCCGATTGCTATTTGTTTGTTATTAATTGTATTAATAAAGAGCGCAGTATTCCCTGAAGTATTCACTAATAATCTTCCAGATACTTTTCTATATCCCCAACCCCCAAAATCTATTATCGGATTAAATTTTTTTAATTCAAAATGTTGAATTTCATCCAATGGTATGCTGTTCCATTTGCGTATGAAAGGCTTAAATCTATAACTCACCCCTTCTTGTTCAATTCGTGTCTCTAACCGACTTATTAGTAAAGATAGCGTTATGGCAACCAGAAGAATGATGATAAATGTACTTACTAAAATTAAACCGGTGTCAGAAATTGGATTATTGCCAATTGGTATTCCCAAATACAATTGATTATATAAGGCTTGTGCGATGAGAATTAAAAATGTAGCATCTATGACAATGATCAGTATCCATAACCATACTTGATTAAATCGTTGTGATTCAACAAAAACCCGCATGACTAATGGTTTAAAGTTCCTGAATTTACCACAGGCGAAACATCCTTATCGGCACACAACACTACCATTAAGTTGCTTACCATTGCCGCTTTTTTATCCTCATCCAAATCAATTATTTGTTTTTGAGAAAGTTGATCTAACGCCATTTCTACCATGCTTACAGCGCCTTCCACAATCTTGTGCCTTGCTGCCACAATAGCAGTGGCCTGCTGCCTTCTTAGCATAGCGCTGGCTATTTCAGATGCATAGGCCAAATAACCAATTCTTGCTTCTATTACCTTTATACCGGCAATCTTTAGCCTTTGGGTAAGGTTATCCTCTAAGGCACTGTTTACTTCATCAAGGCCTGACCTCAAAGTAATTTCAGCTTCGTCATCCTCAAAGTTATCGTAAGGATATTGACCAGCCAGTTTTCTAACTGCCGCATCACTTTGTACTTTCACAAAATTCTCGTAATTATCTACTTCAAACGCTGCCTTAAAGGTGTTTTCTACCTGCCAAACCAGAATTACACCTATCTGAATAGGGTTACCTACTTTATCGTTTACTTTCACTCTTTCACTATCAAAATTTCGAGCTCTCAACGATATTTTTTGCTTTGAATAAAAAGGGTTTACCCAAAAGAAGCCGTTCTTTTTTACGGTGCCTTTATAATCACCAAAGAGTACCAATACCCGAGAGCCATTAGGGTTAACAAAGAAAAAACCTGGCAAAAGAATTAAGGATAATGCAAACACTAAAAGTAATAGCGGAAACTTGGTTACTACAAATCCAACAATGGAACCAATGGCCAATACGGCAATCACAAACAACATTAAGTAACCGGAAATAGGGGAGTAATTTTTTTCTATATTCATAAGAGTGATATTAAAATGATATCATAATAGTACTAATATAAATTATTTATGATCAAATGTCTAAAAGGTTCTACTTTATTTTACCCTGAATAAAACTTTTTTGATTTTACATAGCAGTACACTTTATTTGCGTACAATTAAATCTGACAAAATGGTAAAATACAACCCTAAGACCTGGTTTTCATTAATATTTCATTCGTATAGCAGGCAAGTGATGCGAACCTTGTTTCCTGCATTGCTGGCAATGGGTCTTTATACTGCAGGTATAGTATTTTTATTTTTAGAAGTACTTGAATTCAGATTTTCGAGCACGCATGTTGTTCACTCTTTATTGGGTATTGTTCTGGGTTTGTTCCTGGTATTCAGGGTTAATTCAGCCTATGATCGTTGGTGGGAAGGAAGAAAATTATGGGGGTTACTTTTGAATAACTCCAGAAACCTGGCAGCAAAAATGTCAGCATATTTGCCCAAAGAAGACGACACTAACAGAAAGTATTTTGCCCAAATGATACCCAACTTTGCTGTGTCAATGAAGGAGCATTTAAGAGATGGTGTAGATTTAGAAGATTTGGATATGGTAGAGGATGTGTTAGATCGGGTCAAAGGTAAAAATCATATCCCTAACACTATTTCACTAATGATTTATGAGCGTATTACTCAATTATACAATGAAAAGAAAATAACTGGCGAGCAATTTTTTGTTCTGGATAAGGAGGTAAAAGAATTCTCGGATATTTTGGGTGGCTGCGAACGAATTAGAAATACGCCCATACCGTATTCATATAGTATGTTCATTAAGAAATTTATTTTTACTTACACGATAACCCTTCCCTTTGCCTTTTTATTTGATTTTTTATTCTGGACCGTTCCCATTGTGCTAATGGTATTCTTCATTTTAGTAAGTGTAGAGCTAATTGCTGAAGAAATTGAAGATCCTTTTGGTAGAGATGTAAATGACTTGCCAACTGATGATCTGTGTGAGAAAATTAAAAATAATGTGCGTGAGCTTTTAATCCATTGATACCGCCAGGTAAATCACAAAGATTATAATCATAAATAGCATAACTGCATACATCACTAAGTCGACACGCACGTATTCTTTGTATTGATTATATAGTTCTTTAAGCTTATTCACTAAACAAAGTTAGTAGTTACTTCAACTTACTTTCTTTTTATTGAGTAGAAGTTATAAATTCATGTATGAGTCTATTAAAAGAGTCTAAGGCCAACTTCGGAACAGCCCCTGTATTTTTCACGGCAATTTCTACTATTCTGGGAGCTATTATGTTCTTACGTTTTGGTTATGCCGTGGGTAGTGTTGGTTATTTAGGTACATTGGGTATCATTCTTTTTGCCCACATGGTCACTATTCCTACCGCTATGGCCATTGCGGAAATTGCTACAAATCAAAGAGTTGAAGGCGGAGGTGAGTATTACATCATTTCAAGGTCGTTCGGTATTAATGTTGGGGCAGCAATAGGTATTGCTTTATATCTTTCACAGGCCATTAGCGTAGCTTTTTACATTATTGCATTTGCCGAGGCATTTGGGCCATTAATAGATTATTTATCAACAAATTTTGGGATTGAAATTTATGATAAACGTTTTATAAGCGTACCATCGGTAATTATTTTAAGTATTTTAATTATCAAAAAAG
>NZ_JAVJUY010000018.1:0-2515 GCF_040220315.1 Fulvivirga sp. | reverse complement strand
CTCAAGATACGTTTTGAAGGTCTTCATAACATCTAGCCATGCTTCTTTCACTTCCACCACAAACTGCGTGGCCCCGATTGTAAAATTGCTACATGATAGCTTCGAAATTGAACAGTGAGGAAGACTAATTTTTCAGTAGTTGTAGATTATTGCTGCATAAAAATGGCCTGACTGACCTGGCTATTTTAATTGTCTGGGACTTGGAAATCCTTTTTTATCTGAAGCCCTGCAAAGGGCTGCGAAAAGTGCAGTAGTGTGAGGAGTCGTTCCGACTACACGAAGCCTTAGTTGTTGTGCTTAGCAATTATTAACTGTTAAACTGCGCTAATTATGGCTAAATATAGATTTGATGCATAACCGCAATAAACTAATAGTTCTTCAATTTCAAATTCTGAATTAAAATCTGCCATTTCAATATCATAGTCATAATTTAGTTTACTCCAGTTATTAACAGAAATCAGTGAAAACTGAAGTGTTTCCGATTCATTGTAAACTTCAAATTTCAGTTTCCATTTCGCCATGTTTTTCAATACATAATTACATTCCGTTCCATTTGATTTTTCTAATCGAATAATCATTTGACCTTTTAGGTTAAAAGTTATATCTCCTATGTTCGTGTTGTTCTTGTAAATATCAACCTTACTTGTCCAAATATTTTTTGGTTTGATTTCGATATTGTTTCCGTTCAAAACTGTTTTAGCCTTGTCTGAAAACCAATTATTATAAACCAATTCACAAATTTCCTTGTTTCTATCAGTTAATTTAAAATTTCCTTTTCCTGAACTTGATACTATTTTCATATGGTTAGTTTTTTATTACACCTAAAGACCAACTATAATGAGTGTACGCCCCGGTTGCTAGATGCACTGAAGATGACTGTCTGCATTTTCATATCAAAGAGCTCAGTTTGCGTATTCAGGGAAGTGTTTGTTACCTAACTAATTATTTACCACAACCCTATTTCCTTCATTACCATCGTTCTCACTTCAGAATCTAGTTTGATTTTTCTAATTCCCAGATAGGGTAAGTTGGGATCTTGATTCTCATACATTCTTATAATCCAGTCCTCCTGCTTTTCTTTTTTTCCAATATAGCCGTATAAATTAAACATTAACCAAGAACGTATAAAATGGTCTTTTGAATAGGATTCGAGGTATGGTAAGAGCTCCTCGAGAGCACCTTGAAATCCACCATGGGCAAAACCCTCCATTGCAATATCCGCTGTTTTTGGTGCCCCATGTATGCTGACAAGTTTTATCAGTTGTTTTACTGCTTCACTTTCTTGTTTGAGTGCAATGTATTTGTTCAAGAGCATGCCTTCTGCCATTGGATGTTTAGGCGCAATTCGTATTAATCTTTCCGCCTTTTTTGCAGCACTTAAAACTTTACCCTCTGTAGCAAACATGGCAGCACTAAATGCCAGTACCCAAGGATTCTCCGGGTCTAGTTCAAGGGCATAGTTCATTTGGTTCCATGCCTCATCCCATCGATTTTGGATCATTAGAAAATGGGCATATGTAATCCGCGTCATTGTCATATTTGGATTGTATTCAATGCTTTTTCTATAATACTTTTCTGCTTTTTTCCACTTGTTGAATACACCCCATGTATTATGCGCTGCTACACCCATCAATACTTCAGCATTTGTACTGTCCAATAGGTACGATAAATCAGTTAAGCTATCCAGAAGTGGTTGGTATGGCAAACTAGGAATAAATCCCATCTGTTTCTGAGACGCGATAAGCGTTGCTAAACCCTGGTATGCTTGTCCGAACAAAGAATCAATCTCTATTGATTTATTGAATTGTTTCCTGGCTAGATCAAATCCTTCCTGATTCAAGAAACCAGTATAATACATTCCCTTTAGGTAAGCTTCGTACGCACCTGGTTTGGGAATTCTTTTAGGCGCTAAATGTTTCTCGGTCTCCGGGAGTAGAGCTTCACCTATTTTAGTTGCCACATTTTTTGTTACTTCTCTATAAAGGTTTGGTAGTTCGTTTTTAAAAACACTATATGAATGATCCCAAAGCATTATCTCCTTTGGGTAAGCACTGTATAACTTAACATTTAATTCTACCATCGAATCAACTCTAGTTAGGGAGGTTTCGACGATGGCGTCTACGTCAATTTCATTAGCTATTCATTTAAAGGTTTGTTAGTGTTTTTATACGGAAGAGATGACGTCTTTGAAATTGTTCTAATGTTATTGAGTTTGCCCATTTCGGTAATCAGACCATCATGCATACCGGCAAGCAGGTATTCCTGACTTTCGTCTCCCAAATAATTAAAGAAAGGGAGTACCATAATGGATGTCAAAGAGCTCAGGTCATTGGATTTATCGTTATACAATTTTAAAACCCTCAGTTTTCCCGGATTCATTGAAAGTGGGTGGGAAAGGAAGTATAGAACCAGCATTGAGGCCCCAATAATATTAAGCACCTGTAATACAATTGCTTTTACATTAAATAGACCTTTGAAGGATGTAAAAATGATAGTAGCAGGGAGTCCAAAAAGC
>NZ_JAVJUY010000017.1:0-1604 GCF_040220315.1 Fulvivirga sp. | reverse complement strand
TAATCACATATAGACATTTCCAACAGCTAAAAAAAGCGAAATTAAGTGATATTAGGTTTTCACTTTGTGGGACAAAAACTAAAAATCAAGTATTCAATATTGATGATTGGTGGGATGAAAAAGCAATTGAACTTGAGGTGGGCGACCTCATAGTATCTCAGCATAAACTATCTATAGATGGTCCACTAATACTCGATTGTGTAAATAAAACAGACAAATACATCTATGAAGCAAAAGGGCCAGGTATAACCCGTATTTTTAATGACAAGTGGAGTAGTTTTACAAAAATTAGTAGACATAAATTTCAAGGTTTTTATCAGTATAAATATGATGAGGAAGAAGAATGATTATCCATGGAGGCTCTTATACAGAGTGTTGGTTAAAATTACTTACAACTATGGCGAATGATGGAGAATGGTCTCTTTCCCCAGTTATAGCGAACTATGCGACTAATCTGGCATACCCACCATACAAGGAGGAACTGGAACACGAAATAAATGAATATCTTAAAGGTGAGTCGCAATCACCTATTGAAACAACTGCGAGTACTATTTTTCCAATAAGTCTCATGGGAGGTCAGGAATCTATATTTGATCGTTTTGATAAGGTCTGGAAATACATTAAAAAAGATAGTCGAAATTACAAAGGACATTACTTTAGACGTTTAATGGCCTTCAATGAGAAACATGGGGAGCCAATTAATCAACTTAAACATATTATAGAAACATATAATGGAATAGAGGGTGTACGTAAACCTATACATAGACGTTCAGCATTGATAGCTTTAACGTTTGACCCGTCAGAAGATCACTCTCCTCAACCTTTGAGGGGCTTTCCATGTTTGCAACAAGTCTGCTTAATTCCAAAAAAGAATGGAAAAATGACTCTAAATGCAATTTATGCCATGCAACATTTAGTTGATCGAGGATATGGAAACTATTTGGGGCTTAAGAATCTTGGTGATTTTATGGCTGGTGAGATGGGACTTGAGCTTGATGAAGTCAATTGTATAGCAAGCATTCTCGAGCTAGGAAAAATAAGAAAATCAGAAGCAAAAAAATTGGTAGAAAAATATAGCCGATATGTCTAAACGAACCAATATAATTATAAAGCTTGATCCTGCAAAACCAACAATAGCATATGATACTTACTGGAAATTTGCCTACGAACGACAAAATGTTTTCATAAATAGATTTACAAGGAAAGATTCTCCTTTCACTAACGATCCTATTTTACAAGAATACAAATTTACAAATGTTTACAGAGCCTCTGATCGGGTAAGCCAATATCTAATAAAGAATGTTATCTATAAAGATAAAAATCAATACACGCAATCAGATATATTATTTAGGGTTTTATTATTTAAACTTTTTAACAAGATTGAAACATGGCAGTTGCTTGAAAAGCATTTTGGGAATTTGAATGTAGAAAATTTTAAGATAAATACGTTTAAAAGATTTTTGGATGACGAAATGAACAATGGAAGAACATTGTATTCCAATGCATATATGATGGCTTCTGGATGTAAGGAGTTTAATGTAACTAGGAAACATCATGCTCATTTAATGCTTCTTAGACGTATGATAAAGGACAACCTAGCTGAG
>NZ_JAVJUY010000016.1:0-25251 GCF_040220315.1 Fulvivirga sp. | reverse complement strand
CATGTTGAGTCCTGAAAAAGAAATGCAAGGTATGACTGCGCATACGGCCATCCAATTGATAGTAGATAAAGTAGAAGTACCTAATTGATCGAATGCGCCTTATCCGAATCATACAATCACTATACCTAACATTCAATTTCTACGCGAGTGTAGGTCTGCTTGTGTTGGTTTTTGTTTTGGGTAGTATGAATCCCTTTATACTTGGAGTAGCAAATGGATTACTCTTTTTATTCATTCTAGCCATATTGTTCGAAGTGGTTCAACTCTTTCGAATAGATGGGGCAGTAAAGATTAAAAGAATATCCCCTGAGAGGCTTTCCAATGGAGATGAAAATAATATTCTCGTACAAATAAAAAGTCAGTTGCCTTATGACTGTAAGTTTACTCTAATAGACGAGCTTCCAATTCAATTTCAGAGTAGAGATAAAACGTTTAAAGGTGATATTGCAGCTGGAAAGAAGCAAGAGATAAGCTATACAATCCGTCCTTTTGAACGAGGAGAGTATCATTTCGGCAACATCAATCTCTACTTATCGACATTTGCACACCTTATCCAACGAAGATATCAATCCGAAGCCGGTGAAATGACCAAGGTTTACCCTTCCATCAATCAAGTGAAAAAATATTCCTTTCTGGCAGTTTCAGATCGATTATATGATGCTGGCATTAAGAAAATAAGAAAAATAGGTCATAACTATGAGTTTGATCAAATACGTGAATTCATAGTTGGTGATGATATTAGAGCAATAAACTGGAAAGCAACAGCCCGTACCTCACATTTGATGGTCAATCAATACCAGGACGAAAAATCGCAAGAGGTATATGTCATCATTAACAAAGGTAGGGTAATGCAAATGCCATTTGAACAGCTTTCATTGCTGGATTACTCCATCAACTCAGGACTGGTAATGCTCAATACTGCCTATGTTAAAGATGATTACCCCGGGCTCATTTGCTTTAATAAAGAAGTGGACTTGATGGTATCTGCTTCTAAAAAGAAATCACAAATAACCCTTTTACTTGAGGCATTGTATAACCAGGAAACTGATTTTTCGGAAGCCAACTATTCCAAACTTGCTTTTTGGATTAGGAAAACAATTAAAAAACGGACACTCCTTTTCCTGTACACGAATTTCGAAGGTCTTTCTAGTTTAAAACGTGAGATTGATCATTTGAAAGCAATCTCAAAATATCAACGATTGATTGTAGTCATATTTAAAAATGTAGAACTCGATGCACTTATAGAACAAAAATCTGACGCCTTAGAGGATATTTATACGAAAACCATTGCCATAAAATTTAAAACAGAAAAGGAGCTAATAGTTAAAGAATTAAACAAGCATGGTATAGACGCCATTTTAACCACTCCAGAAAACCTGACGGTTGATTCTATTAACAAGTATTTAGAAATTAAGGCGAGGGGGGTTTTTTAATTCATTTAAATATTTTTCAACTACTCAATTGAATACCTTTCCTAAAAATATAAAGTTCATTTATCCGTGGAGGTCCTATCAAGAAAGGGTGCTATCGGAGTTAAAGGATCACTTAATAGATGATCATTTGCATGTTGTAGCTCCTCCGGGTTCAGGTAAAACTGTATTGGGTCTCGAAGTTATGCTCAGGTTAAATAAGCCTACGCTAATACTTGCCCCAACCGTAGCTATCAAAAATCAATGGGTACACCGATTTTGTGAGCTGTTTATTCCTGATCAGCAAATTCCAGATTGGATTTCTTTTAATCTTAAGAATCCAAAATTTTTGACTGTATCAACTTATCAGGGTTTGCATTCAATGGCTCAGGGCAGGGATGATATTATTGAGGAGCTTGAAGAAATGGAAAGCCAAGAGTTCTCAACTTCTGATCAAAAAATAAAACGAAAATCGCTTAATGAACTAATTGTAAATCTTAAAGAGCACGGCTTAGGCACAATTGTAATTGATGAGGCACATCATCTGAAAAATGAATGGTGGAAAACCTTAATGAAACTAAAGAATGAATTAAACCCTACAATTGTTGGCTTAACTGCCACCCCTCCATACGATGTTACACATGCCGAATGGAATAGGTATCTGGAATTAAATGGTCCTGTTGATACTGAAATAACTGTTCCCGAGCTCATCAAGGAGGGAGACTTGTGTCCTCATCAGGATTATGTCTATTTATCTTCACCTAATGACGCAGAACTTGCTAAGATTAAGGCATATAGAGAAAGAATAAGAATTCTTAAACAAGAATTAATGAGTCTTGATGAAGTTTTCGATGATGTTGTGAACACAGATTTAGTTAAATCTCCTCTTGAATCTCTCGATTGGATATATAGTAATATGGAACTCTATTCTTCCATATTAATATACCTAAATACTAAGGGGCATGTTCTTGGCAAAGATCATTTTAAAATTACGGGCAATAGCAAAAAATCTATTCCAAAACTGACTGATGAGTGGTTTGAAATTTTCTTGGAGTATTACACAAACAAACTCGAATCAGAAAATGTCGACATAATTGAAAGGCAAAAGACAATTATTTCCAAAATAAAACGAGCCGGAGCATTAGACTGGGGAAAAATTAATTTTAGTAATGATAAAGTCGTTGAAAGCTACCTAACATCCAGTATTAGCAAATTAAATAGCATTGATAAGATTATCTCATTTGAAGAGAATCAACTTAAAGATGATTTAAGAGGAGTTATTCTAGGGGATTACATAAGGCAGGAATACCTTTCGAACGACCTGTCTATTGATAAAATTGGAATTATCCCAATTTTTGAATTGCTCCGCAGAAAAAATGTAAGAGCGTATAAGCTCGGAGTATTGACAGGGTCTCTTGTAATTATTCCAAAAAGCAGTCTTTCAACTTTTAATCGAATTAGTGCAACTTATAGTCTTAAGTCTATAAACAGCAAAGCGTTACACTACGATGAAAACTATATTCTAATCCTTGTAAATGATGCAGTAAGACATAATCTCGTGCACATCGTAACACAAGTATTTGAATTGGGTGAAATAAACATTCTAATTGGTACTAAGTCACTACTAGGTGAAGGTTGGGATGCGCCTTCTGTCAATGTTTTAATTTTAGCAAGCTATGTAGGGTCTTTCGTACTTTCTAACCAAATGCGCGGAAGAGCTATTCGAACAGAAAGAGGAAATTCACAAAAGACAGGGAATATCTGGCATTTGGCATGCTATGACCCAACTGAATCGTCAGGCGGAAAGGAAATTGAAATATTAAGAAGAAGATTCAGAGGCTTCTTGGGGATTTCTGAAAGGGAAGATCGAACAATTGAAAACGGATTGAATAGATTGTTACTCCCTGATCAGTTCAACCATAACAATAATTTCAGATTCAATGAACGAATGTTTAATTCTGCCAAAGAACGAGAGCTTCTTAAATCTCAATGGCATGAGGCTATATATTCTGGCACCTATTTAGTGGAAGAAATACGAATCCCATTTGAAAATCAAAAAGAGTATGGTAAAGAAAAGAAGCTTTATACAAACAAAACTATTAAGTATGTATTAGCAGAGTTAGGAATGGGAATAGCCGCCTATACTCTAGAGTTTATTCAACAACTGCCAAGATTTCGTAATATTTTAAATACCGATGGTGGGCTGCTAAAGGTCTTGTATGTTTTCCTTTTTGGGTTTATCGGATTTTTCGCATTCAAATTATATCATTCTATAAGAATGTTTTTAAGGTATAGGGACATATCAAAGGATATAAGGGAAATTAGTATGGCAGTCGCTCGTTCTCTTATTGAAACCGGTCAAATTCATACACTTGCCAAGGATTTGGAAGTTAAAACAACAGTAAATGATGATGGTGAAATATTCATCCATTTAAATGGCGGCACAACTTATGAAAAAAGTTTATTTATCGAATCTATTCAAACCATTATTAGTCCTATTGAAAACCCTAGATATATTATTATTCGCAAGAACTGGCTCGGCTTTTTAAAGCAAAGGGATTATCACGCTGTTCCGGATTCTTTAGGCAAGCACAAATCTGTTCTGACAACCTTTGTTTCTAAATGGAGACATTTTGTGGGTAGCTGCGACTATATATTTACACGCACTCCGGAAGGAAGAGCAACACTGTTGAAAGCAAGATTCGAATCATTGTCCTCAGAGTTTCAGGATGAATCTGAGAGAATCAATAGGTGGAAATAAAATTGAAAAAAATATACACAGTTAAGGCACATATTCTATCTTCTAAAAAAAACAAAACCCCTGAAAATCTATTGATTAACAGGGGTTTGTGTACCCGGGGCGGGACTTGAACCCGCACGACCGCAATGGTCACAGGATTTTAAGTCCTGCGTGTCTACCAATTCCACCACCCGGGCTTAAACTACTGGGTAGTTAAATTTTCTCAAAAAAAGATGCCGCCTCGGTAGTGCCAAGACGGCATATCCAGAGCGGGAGACGGGGTTCGAACCCGCGACCTCAACCTGGGCAAGGTTGCGCTCTACCAGCTGAGCAACTCTCGCTTTTTGATAAAATGAAGGTCGTTTCCTTCAAGTGGGTGCAAATTTAAACAAGGCATATTAAAATGCAATGTCTTTATTGGAAAAAAATCTTTTCATTCTTCTGCCAACGCAGTTATATCTTCAGGCGATGGATATAACTCCTTAATCTTGGTTTTATACTCCTTAGGGAATTTAGACTTAAACAGAATAAATTTCTTCGTCTTTATTAAATGATTGCCACAGCCTTTATCGGTAGCCAAAGCATCTGCCCGTAACTCGGATTTTTTCAAAAATGGTTTAGAGGTAAGGTACTTAACTCCAAACTTCAAAAGATTTCCAGCACTCCTATCTTTATAATCCATTACATGACCCAATTCATGCGCGAACCAACCTACTAGAATAGCATGCGGGAGTTGATCTATCGTCATGGTTGTATCGTTCATTACTAAATTCTTGCTCATGGATATTTTATAATGCCTTTTTTCCCGACCACTAAATAAGGTTCTGATTTTCGGCTGAGCCTGCATTACTCTATTTTTCAGTTTATTCCTGTATTTAAACTCTATCGCGTAATCATCCAACTCAGGAAAGAAACTTAGAGCTTCCACCACTGCTTCCTTTACCTCTACCGGGATTACTTTATTAGACAGAACCTGGCCTTGGGCACACGAAATGCCGATAAGAAGTAAAACAAATGTGAATACTGATTTAGCCAACTTGGGGTGTTTCTTTAATTGTTAATTTCGAAATGTACGAAATTGTAACTTGAAAAGCCATTTTTCTAAAAATCAAGCAGCATTTTGCTTCATTTCCTGAGCTAATTCTTTGGCATGTGCTTTATTTTTTGAATACTTAATGTGCTTAGGAACTCCTCTCAAATCCCAGATTAAACCCATCCAACTCAATATTTTTAACCCGTAATACGTAAGGTCTATCTCCCACCAGAAAAATCCTTGTCGTGCAGCCACTTCATAATAGTGGTGGTTGTTATGCCAGCCCTCACCAAGTGTTAAGAGTGCCAGCCACAGACTATTCTTAGACTCATCACCAGACTCATAGCGCTGTTTACCAAACTTATGCATAATGGAGTTGATGGTAAAAGTTCCGTGATACGTCAATACCGTGCTTAAAAAGAACCCTATAAATAAAGTGGACAAGCCATGGTGCGTGAAAAACAATAGTATACTACCACCATTAACATACGCGCCTAATGCAGTAACTGCAATGGCTAAAATAGTGGGCGGTACTAAATAATGTTTATTTAACCATACTAATTCAGGGTATTTCGCAAAATCACCAATGGTTTTGAAATCGGTTTCTTTATAATCAGGCCCGATGATCCAACCCACATGAGAATACCAAAACCCGTAAAGTTTCATTGAGTGTGGATCTTTTGGAGTATCGCTATGTCTGTGATGATGCCTGTGATGCGCTGCCCACCATAATGCACCCTTCTGGGCGGATGTCATAGCAAAAAAGGCAATCCAAAACTGAAAAAATCGTGATGTTTTATACGATTTGTGCGCAAAATAACGGTGATAGCCACCTGTTATCCAGAACATTCTGAAGACATAAAGTGCTGCACACACAATCCAGTCGAACAAGGTGGCGCCTGTCCAAATGGCTGCTAATGGAATTAAATGAACAATCGCGAAAGCTATTTCCTGCTTTAAGATTGGTCTGTTTCTTTTTTCTAATACTACTTCGGCCATGCCGTAATTCAATTATTTAATGTGCAAAGTTACAAATTATTAAACGATTGGAATTCTGACTTATGTCATATCCGCCTATAATAATTGTCTATCTGTCGATAGGGTTGTAGAAACAATAAGAAAAGGGGGATTAGTTCTTCTTATTAAGAATATTTTGAACTCATAAAAGAGATTGCAAATTTCAATACGGTATTTTAATAATCTTTTATAGATATTTTTGATTATATTTAATATTAATAATAATATATAAAATTATGACCGCAATTATTGGTGTTCTGAATAAAAGTGCAGTAGCAATAGCCGCAGACAGTGCTGTTTCTGTTGGTTCAGGCAGAAAACAAAAAGTATATAACTACGCGAATAAGATTTTTAACCTCAACCCGGGAAAACCAATTGCTATTATGGTATTTAATAATGCAGACTTGCTGGGCATTCCATGGGAAACTGTTATAAAAGAATATCGAGAATCGGTGGCTTCTTGCAGGACTGTAGATCTTTACAAGAAAAAGTTCCTAAAGTATCTCATTACATTTCTCAAAAAGTATGCTGATTTTGACGAAAAACAGACTATACAAGAAATTACTGTTCATGCATTACAGATAATAGAGGATGATTTAAAGAGACTTGAGGATTACGAGAATGGCATTGATTGGAAATCCTTGAATATAGATCAAACATTAGAACTTTATAAGGATTCATTAATTGGAATCTTAAAAAACCATATTGGCATGCTTAAGAAATCTGAATATCTAGATGGGTTTGATAATTCAGATATACAAAAGTTGAGTGAAGAACATAAAAATCAAATAAGTACAATAGCCAACTCATTCTTAGAAATCTACTCTCTAGAAAAAAACAAACAAATATTAAAGCTTATACATGAGTTGGTTATGCAATCTTGTGTTAAAGACGTTTTTATAGAGAGTTGGACAGGGTTAGCATTTTCAGGGTTTGGCGATGAAGAAATTTTTCCTGCTATGCATTCATCTAAAGTTGGAGGCATGTTAAACGGTAAACTAAGAATGAAACAAGATGAGAGCTCTTCGATAATTGATAATGATAATAATTCTGCAATTATTCCTTTTGCTCAAACAGACATCATTCAAACTTTTATTGAAGGAATAGATCCATTTGTGAAGCACAGCATACCTGCAATGTTCTATCATTCTTTAGAAGAATTTAGGGATGCAGTTTTGGAAGGTATTGACAAATCAAACGATTCAGAAAAATCCATGGAAAAAGCTTTGAACCGTTCAATAAAGGAAGTTGTTAACTATTTAGTAGAAGAATTGGAAGATTTAAGATACGAAAACCATATAGGCCCTATGCTTAATACAATTGCCACACTATCCAAAGAAGACATGGCTGAAATGGCAGAATCATTAATTAATTTGACTTACTTAAAAAGACGAGTTACATTTGATCAAGAATCTGTGGGAGGCCCAGTTGACGTTGCTGTTATCACGAAAGGTGACGGGTTCATATGGATAAAAAGAAAGCATTATTTTAAGCCAGAATTAAATCTACAATATCTATCACAGAAAAAATTATCTTAAATGAAAACTATTAGAGTTTACGATGCATCCAAGAAGAGCAATTCAAAAATTAGCGTGCTCTCTAATCCTTTTAGCGATAACTCTGAATTAAAGGATGTAAATATTATTGCAAATTCAATTGCAAAGGAAGTAAGGAGACTAGTAAAGAAAAATCTTAAACCTGCCTAGGTTTTTCTTCCTAATATTCCCTTTATCTCATTCAATTTAAGCAAAGCCTCCACCGGTGAGATGGTGTTTATGTCAAGTGCATCCATCATTGCAGATACTTGTTTAAACCGTGGATCGGCCTCAAATAAATTCATCTGATAATTGGCTTTAGGCACTTCCTCTAGTTTCTTTTTCGTATCACTCTTACTCTTGTCCTTTTCAAGGAAATGCATGATTTCATTTGCTCGAATAACTACATTATTTGGCATACCTGCTAACTGAGCCACATGAATACCAAAGCTATGTTCGCTACCACCTTCTTTGAGCTTTCGCATAAAGATGATCTTATCACCCACTTCCTTAACAGAAACATTGAAGTTTTTAATTCGTACAAAATCATCGGCCAACTGGTTTAGCTCATGATAGTGTGTCGCAAATAATGTTTTGGCTCTGAAATCGTGATGGTTATGTAAAAACTCAACAATCGCCCAAGCAATAGAGACACCATCATAGGTGCTGGTTCCGCGGCCAATTTCATCCATAAGGACCAAGCTTCTGTCACTTAGGTTATTAAGTATACTGGCCGTTTCGATCATCTCCACCATAAAAGTAGACTCCCCTTTGGATAGATTATCCGAGGCTCCTACTCTTGTAAAGACTTTATCAATTATGCCAATTGTAGCGCTTTCGGCCGGTACGAATGAGCCCATTTGAGCCATTAACACGATTAATGCAGTTTGCCTCAATAATGCCGATTTACCAGCCATATTAGGCCCGGTAATAATCATGATTTGTTGCGAATCATTATCCAGATACACTGAATTGGGCACATAAGATTCCCCGAGTGGGAGTTGTTGCTCAATAACAGGATGGCGGCCCTCCTTAATATCAATTGCCGTTCCTTCATTTACCTCAGGTTTCTTATAATTATTTGCTTTAGCAATGCAGGCGAATGAAACCAGACAATCTATTTTAGCCACCACCTTTGCATTATTTTGAATTGGCGTCACATATTCTGAAGCTGCCGTAACTAAATCCTGATAAATGCGCTGTTCAATTACAATGAGCTTATCCTCTGCATTAAGAATTTTTTCCTCATAAATTTTGAGCTCTTCGGTAATGTAACGCTCGGCATTTACGAGTGTCTGTTTGCGAATCCATTCTGAAGGTACTTTATCTTTATGTGCATTGCTTACCTCTAGATAATACCCGAAAACTTTGTTGTATGCGATCTTTAAAGATGATATTCCTGTCCTGTCAATTTCTCGTTTTTGAATCTGAACCAGATAATCTTTACCCGAGTAAGCAATCTTCCTCAGTTCATCCAGTTCGTCATTTATTCCTTGTTTGATGATGTTCCCCTGATTAGAAACTATAGGTACATCTTCCTTTAATTCGTTCTCAATCTTCTCAAGTAATACTTCACACAAATTAATCTGATCAGCTAGTTGCTTGATTTCTGGCAGCTTATGGTCGATTAACTGATCATAAATAGGTCGAGTATTATTGAGTGCCTTCTTGAGCTGATTTAATTCGCGAGGATTTATTCGGCCAACAGCTACCTTGGAAATCAACCGTTCCAAATCTCCAATTTGTTTGAGGCTTGCTCTGGTTGAGTCATGAATTTCTTCATCATCAAGAAAAGCCTCTACTATCTTATGCCTCTCTGAAATGGCAGAAGTATCCTTCAATGGCAGAACCATCCATTTTTTAAGCATTCTTGAGCCCATGGGGGTTTCTGTGCTATCCAAAATGTCAATGAGTGGCACGCCACCTTCATTTTGAGGATAGACCAGCTCAAGGTTTCTTATTGTGAACTTATCGAGCCAAACATATTTCTCTTCATCAATTCTGGATATCGCTGCAATATGATCCGTTTCCCTATGTTCGGTTTCTTCCAGGTATTGGATAATAGCTCCGGCTGAAATAATTGCCTCACCTAACTCCTCAATACCAAACCCTTTTAAAGAAGAAGTTTTAAAATGACTGGTTAGCTTTTCATAGGTAAAATCATAGCTGAATATCCATTCATCCAGCGAAAACAAATTGTATTCATCACCTAGTAGGCTCTCAACCTTTTGGTAGTCAGGTTTGCTATAAATAATCTCTGACGGAGTAAACCCTTGAATAAGCTTAGAAATATAATCCTGGTTACCTCGGGCAGCGATAAACTCACCCGTTGAAAGATCTAAAAACGAAACCCCAATGTAGTTTTTCCCAAAGTAGATGGAGGCTAAAAAGTTGTTTGACTTCCTATCCAGCACATTGTCATTAAAGGAAAGCCCAGGTGTAACTAACTCTGTTACACCGCGTTTCACAATGCCTTTTACTGATTTTGGATCTTCTAACTGATCACAAATGGCCACTCTATTTCCTGCCCTGACCAGTTTAGGCAGGTAGGTGTCCATTGCATGATGTGGAAAGCCTGCCAGCTCAATATGAGAGGCAGAACCATTGGCTCTTTTGGTAAGTACAATATCTAAAACCTTAGCTGCCTTCACAGCATCTTCGCCAAATGTTTCGTAAAAATCGCCCACCCTAAATAGTAACAAAGCACCCGGATACTTTGCCTTAATGGCATTGTATTGCTTCATCAAAGGAGTTTCTTTGGCGTCTTTAGTTTTCGACATGTAGTGGTTTTATAATCTACAAAGATTCATTTTTTTGAAGGGTTACGCAAAAGCAATTTACCTATGGTTTTGAATAATGAATGTAGAATTTAGAACTTTGAATCCTGAATTAAAAAAATGAGAAAAATACCCAACGAAGAACTGGACAGAAAGAGCGTTGAAGAATTTAAGGCCGCCAATAAAATTCCGGTTGTAATTCTGCTCGATAACATAAGAAGCCTCAATAATGTAGGTTCCGCGTTTCGCACTTCTGATGCATTTTTAGTGGAGAAAATTTATCTGGGAGGAATTACAGGAACCCCACCTCATCGCGAAATTCAAAAAACAGCATTGGGTGCAACTGAATCTGTTGAATGGGAACATGTGGCCGATGTGAAAGAAGCTGTTAGCCGATTAAAAAAAGAAGGTTACACGATTATTAGTATTGAGCAGGTGGAAAACAGTATATCGTTGGAGAAATTCGAACCAAAAACGGACGAAAAATATTGTCTCATCTTTGGTAATGAGGTTTTCGGAGTAGATCAGGAAGTTGTGGATTTATCGGATCTAACCATAGAAATTCCACAATTTGGCACTAAGCACTCTCTAAATATCTCCGTGAGTTTGGGGATTGTTATTTGGGAGTTTTTTAGGAAGCTCAGCTAGAAGCCAAGTTTCTCCTTTAGCAACTGATAACCAGATCGACTGACTGAAACTTTTTCTCCACTCTTTAGAATAGCTACATAAGAATCCTTGGAATAAGGCTCGATTTTATCAAGTCGATCAATGTGAATAATGGCTGAACGATGCACCCTTACAAACTCATCGGGCAAACTATTTTCTAAAGCCTTCATGGTCATTTGTTTGAGGTATTTCTTTCCAGCGGAGTGAACTTCTACGTAATCATCCTGCGCCTCAATGTAATCGATATCATCAACAGAAATAATGGTGAGCTTAGACCCGGAACGGATCACAATTCGATCAATTTTCTCCTTTGAAAGACTTGATTCCTGAAGCTTATCTAATGACTTTTTGTTCTCTTCAGGCTTATGAATTTTATCCAAGGCCTTATTCACTGCTTCTTTAAATCGATCTCTGGAATATGGTTTTAAAAGATAGTCAGCAGCACTTAATTCAAAAGCTTTGATGGCATACTGATCATAGGCCGTACTAAATACAATGACAGGAGCTGGATCCAGCAGCTCCAACATTTCAAAACCCGTAAGCTTTGGCATTTGCACATCAAGAAATAATAATTCAGGTTGATGTTCAGCAATCGCTTTTATTCCTTCAAAACCGTTCGCACATTCAGCGGCTATTTCTATCTGATCAAAATCTTCCAAAAATTTTCTGATCACATCTCTGGCCAGTTGCTCGTCATCAATAATTATCGCCTTAATCATCTTTCCTCTTTTGAGTTTGTGGAATCTGTAATTCTATTGTGAAATTGTCTCGCTCTCTTTTAATAGTCACCAAATCCGATTTGCCATAGATTAGCTCTAGCCTGTTTCTTACATTTTTCAATCCAATGCCTTTCCCTTTTTGAGGGGTGGACTCCGAATCGTAATTATTAGAAATCAAGATAGTTAAATATTCCTCTGTGCAATAAGTTCTGGTAAAGATTTTAACGGACTCCAATTGCTCATAAATCCCGTACTTAATGGCATTTTCATATAACGGCTGCAATATTAAATTTGGCACCATTCTATCATAGCAGCCTTCATTAATATCCTCTTCTAACACCAGTCGATCTCCAAACCGGATTCTTTCGATTTCCAAATAGCGATTCATTTGGGCCAACTCATCTTTTAACGTATGCAGCTCCGCTTCTTTTTGACCAAGCGATCCTCTCAAAAACTCCGATAGCTTCACCACCATTTCATGTGCCTTCTCAGGATTGGTTAATGTTAATGAACTTATGGAATTCAGACTGTTAAAGATAAAGTGAGGATTCAATTGGAATTTCAGCGTCTCTAATTCGGCATTTTTCAAAAGGTGCTGAAGTTCAACCTCATCTTTTTCTTTCTGCTTAAGGCTGGATGTATATTGTAGTAAATAGTAAACCAATACAATCATCCCCAAAAAGAACGTTCCTAAAAATATTCTCCATGGAATTGACATTGAAAGAAAGGCACTGACATCAGGGTTATCGACACCAAAGCTTGCAAGAAACGAATTACACAAATAGGTAAGAAAACTAACCCCAATGACCACCGCCAACCCCTGGTTAAGCACAGTAGCTGTTATTCCTTGATTATTGGGAGTTATATATTGAACAACATACCAGTAAAGCAGACCAAACCCAAGAAAAGATATGTTGTAAATCAGGCTATCAGTAACAGAATAAATGAAATCGAAGCCTAGTTGATAATATAAAATATTAGCATGAGCAACAATAATTGCTGCCCATGCTAATAAATAAAATAATAGAGCCTTGCCTGATAATGGGTGCTTCATTGCTATTTAGTGAATTTAATATCTCCTCCACCAAACATTACGAACCCTTTAATTACTAATACTTTACTTGGATGCGGAACAACTTTGACCGAACTGTCCCTATTATCGCTAAAACCACCCAATAAAGAAAAAACTTCATTTTTTATTGTCCAATCCTGCGGAACGATAATGGAAGTGCCTCCAAACATGGCAAAAACATCTATCGTATTCTCGCCTTCTGCCAATCCCGCATTTCTCAGGTCAATGGTTGATCCACCCATTACAGCAGAGATCTTACCTCCTCTAAAGTTCTGAGAGTCTACCTTTACCTCTCTGCCACCTAAAACTGCAAAGTCATCCACATAGTCTACCTGATTTTTTTTTTCACCGTCTAATCCCCGCGACTCAGACTCTTTGTTTCTACTTCTTCTGAGTATTAGCGATCCGCCAATAATGATAAAGATTGATGGCCATAAGATGTGCCAGATATCTCTGATTCTGAAGTAATAGAAATCCTGAAGTAAGAATACCGATCCGATAGTAATCATTATAATTCCTGGCTCTGGCTTTTTTCTTCCAATAATAAAGTAAGCGCCCAAAGCAATTAGAAATGTTTTCCATGATAATAAGTAATCTGGAATGTAATAAGGTATGATGTTTAGATTGTCTAAGAGTAAAACTCCTCCGATGAATACGAATACCAGGCCTAGCCAGAATCTTCGATCTTGTGTATGTTCTTGTCCCATTATTTTGAGTTTTTGTTTTTAATGATGATACAATGATAGCGGGAAAATAGGGGTTGAAGTTCATATTAATCGGTGAATTCCGACTAGGTATCGGTGAATGCCGAATTTAATTGAGTAAGAATTCTCAACCACGACATAATTTATTTTCTAAATTTGTTCACGCAATTGTTAAATCATAAAATTCATATAAAAATGGACTTTAGAATAGAAAAAGATACCATGGGCGAGGTAAAAGTACCTGCCGACAAATATTGGGGTGCTCAAACAGAACGCTCCAGAAACAATTTTAAAATCGGCCCTGCCGGCAGTATGCCAATGGAAGTGATTTATGGTTTTGCATATTTGAAGAAAGCGGCTGCTCATACGAATTGCGAACTCGGTGTATTAAGCACCGAAAAAAGAGACCTTATATCTAAAGCATGTGACGAAATACTGGAAGGAAAATTAGATGACCAATTCCCATTAGTAGTGTGGCAAACAGGCTCGGGCACTCAGTCGAATATGAATGTAAACGAGGTGGTATCTAACCGCGCTCACGTTATCGCAGGAAACAAACTAGGTGAAGGAAAAAGTGATGTTCATCCAAATGATGATGTGAATAAATCTCAGTCTTCTAATGACACCTATCCTACAGGCATGCACATTGCCGGATATAAATTGATTGTTGAGACTACAATTCCTGGTGTTGAACTTTTAAGAGATACATTAAAAAAGAAGTCTGAAGAGTTTATGAATGTGGTAAAAATTGGCAGAACTCACTTGATGGATGCTACACCACTAACTCTCGGTCAGGAGTTTTCGGGTTATGTGTCACAATTAGATCATGGTTTGAAAGCGTTAAAAAATACGTTACCTCACTTAGCTGAGTTGGCATTAGGCGGAACAGCAGTAGGTACAGGAATTAATACCCCAAAAGGGTATGCAGAATTAGTAGCAAAAAAGATTGCTGAGTTCACCAAACTCCCTTTTGTATCCGCTGAAAATAAATTCGAAGCATTGGCTGCACATGATGCCATTGTGGAAACGCATGGCGCATTAAAACAACTGGCGGTATCGTTAAATAAAATTGCGAATGATATCAGAATGTTGGCCTCAGGTCCAAGATCGGGAATTGGTGAAATTATTATTCCTGCCAATGAACCTGGCTCATCTATTATGCCGGGCAAAGTAAACCCAACACAATGCGAAGCCATGACCATGGTGTGCGCGCAGGTGATAGGTAATGATGTGGCCATTTCGGTGGGTGGTGCACAGGGGCATTACGAATTAAATGTTTTCAAACCTGTGATGGCAAATAACTTGCTTCAATCTGCAAGACTAATTGGTGATGCGTGTGTTTCTTTCAATGACAATTGTGCCATTGGTATAGAACCAGACCACAAGAGCATCAAGCAACATTTAAATAACAGTTTAATGCTGGTTACTGCCCTAAATACGCATATTGGTTATGAAAAAGCAGCCAAAATTGCCAAAACAGCTCACGAGAATGGAACCACCTTAAAAGAAGAAGCCATCAACCTTGGCTATTTAACAGCTGAGGAGTTCGATCAATGGGTGCGACCGGAAGATATGGTGGGCAGCCTGAAATAACCCATAATTTTTATATATTTGATTTAATTGACTATATTTTCAAAGATTTTTACAAACTAGACTACATAATGAAAAGAGTTACCCTAGTACTTAGCTTGATAATGGTTGGCGCCATAGCTTTCGAAGCATCTGCACAGTTAGACAAAGCGGAAGCCAAGGAGTGGAAAAACAAAGCCAAAGAATACAAGAAAAACCCAGAAGCGTTAAAGCAACTTGTAGACGATAAGGATGCACTTCAAGGCCAGGTAAATAGCCTGAAGTCTGATAATAATAGCCTCCAATCCAAATTGAGTGATAAAGATGCCAAGATCAGCGAACTACAGGATGATATGGCAAAACTTCGTAGTGATTTAGCGGCAGCTAAGGCAGCAGCAAGAGAAAAGCCGGCAGCGCAACCTAAGATGGAGTCTGGCGGTAAAATGGTAGATGGTATTGTATTCAAAGTACAAATCGGGGCATTTAGAAATAAAGACCTATCCAAGTATTTCGAAAACCATGAAAATTTTGGTGGTGAAAGCGAAGATGGAATGCAAAAAATTACCTTAGGCCAATTCAGAGACTATTGGGAAGCAGATACTTTCAAAAAATACTTAAGAGAAATGGGTGTTAAAGATGCCTGGATCGTACCTTATCAGGATGGCGTAAGAAAAGAAATTAAAGATGTATTAGAAGGTGTTGTTACTGAAAAGCCAGCCGATTCAGAGTAAACTAACATTAGACATATAAGTTAAAAGCAGTACTTTCGTACTGCTTTTTTTATTGCCATGAACAAACGATGGAATTTTAAACCAACCCCTGATCACAAAGTAGTTAGCGAGCTGTGTGACTCTATTAATGTGAGCACGCCACTGGCTACTATCATCGCTCAGCGGGGTATCACCTCTTTCGATGAAGCAAAGGATTTTTTCAGGCCTTCTTTAGATCATTTGCACGATCCTTTTTTAATGAAAGGTATGGATAAGGCAGTATCTAGAATCATAACTGCTTTTGAAAACAATGAAAAAATTTTAGTGTATGGCGATTATGATGTAGATGGAACTACTTCTGTAGCACTGTGCTTTGGCTTTATTCATTCTTTCCATCATCATTCTGAGTTTTATATTCCAGACAGATACAAAGAGGGATATGGCATTTCTAAGCAAGGAATAGACTATGCTCACGAAAATGGGTTTTCGCTAATCATCGCGCTTGATTGCGGAATAAAATCGGTAGAGCTCATTGACTACGCGAATGAACTTGGAATAGACTTTATCATCTGCGACCACCACCTTCCGGGAGAAACAGTACCAAATGCTGTAGCAGTTTTAGACCCAAAGCAAAATGATTGTCCATATCCATACAAAGAACTTTCTGGTTGTGGCATTGGCTTTAAGCTTATTCAAGCTATCTCTGATCAACTGGATTCCATTCTTGTTGATCCGTTTGATTTCCTCGATTTAGTGGTGATCAGTATTGCTTCGGATATAGTTCCTATCACTGGTGAAAATCGAATACTCGCCTATTATGGCCTTAAACAATTAGAAAAAGCACAACGCCCCGGGCTAAATGCCATGGTTCACTTGGCAGGAATCCAAAAAAAACTAACCATTACAGGAATTGTATTTGGTATTGCGCCACGTATTAATGCTGCAGGAAGAATAAGTCATGCAAAAGGCGCTGTGGATATGCTACTTGCAGAGACGGAAGACGAGGCTTACCATTATGCTGAGAAGTTGAATATAAAAAATGATAAACGCAGGGAAGTAGATAGCTCCATTACACAAGAAGCACTGGCCATGATTGAAGAAAATAATGGTATTAGTTTAAAATCTACAGTCCTTTATAAAGAAGACTGGCACAAAGGTGTTGTTGGTATTGTAGCCAGCCGATGTATTGAAAAACACTACAAACCCACCATCATACTCACTAAATCAGAAGATAAAGCCACCGGCTCTGCAAGGTCTGTTTATGGATTTGACGTGTATAACGCCATTGACAGTTGCAGGGAATTATTGGACCATTTTGGCGGTCATAAATATGCCGCTGGGCTCACCTTACCTATTGATAATGTGGCAAAGTTCCAGCAAAAATTTGAAGAAGTTGTTTCGAGTACCATTCCTGAAGATTTGCTCATTCCACAAATTGACATTGATACTGAACTTAATTTTGACTCAATAACCCCTAACTTCTACAAAGTGCTGAACCAGATGGAACCCTTTGGGCCAGAAAACCTTGCACCCATCTTTTATAGCGATAAGGTGAAGTTGGCAAGTTCTTTGCGCGTACTGAAAGACAAACATTTAAAGCTCTTTCTCAAGCAGGAAAATAATGAGCAACGATTTGAATGTATAGGGTTTGGCCTGAGTGATTTGAAGGAACACTTGGAATCAAATCAGTTTTTTAGAATTGCCTATTCCATCGAAATGAACGAATTCCGTGGTATAAAGACCCTGCAGTTAAATATTAAGGATATACAGTTTGATTAATTAGTTTTGCAACCATGATTTTAAGAGCCGATAATCTCGTAAAGAAGTATAAGAAGAGAACAGTAGTTAATCATGTGTCTGTAGAGGTTGAGCAAGGTGAAATTGTTGGACTCTTGGGTCCGAACGGTGCCGGAAAAACCACCACTTTTTATATGATTGTTGGTTTGATTAAACCGAATGAAGGTGAAATCTATCTCGATAGTGAAAATATTACTGAGCTACCTATGTATCGAAGGGCGAAGCTCGGCATCGGTTATTTAGCACAAGAGGCATCCGTATTTAGAAAGTTAACTGTTGAGGAGAATATCATGGCAGTTCTGGAAATGAGAAATATTCCTAAAAAGGATCAGAAAGAAAAGGTGGAAGCATTGTTAGAGGAATTTTCATTAACTCACGTTAGAAAAAACCTTGGAATGGTGCTGTCGGGCGGTGAACGTAGAAGAACAGAAATTGCAAGGGCATTAGCTGTAGATCCTAACTTCGTGCTCTTAGATGAGCCTTTTGCAGGGGTGGATCCTATTGCTGTAGAAGAAATTCAGACCATTGTGGCAAAGCTTAAGAATAAGAATATTGGTATATTAATTACAGACCACAACGTTAACGAAACATTGTCAATTACAGATCGTGCGTATCTCATGTTTGAAGGTAGATTACTCAAAGCCGGATCAGCTGAAGAACTTGCCGCAGACGAACAGGTGAGAAGGGTATACCTGGGTCAACATTTCGAATTAAAGCGAAAAATCTAACCATTATGAAAGTCCTTTCTAGGGCTTTTTTCATATTTTCACGTTTCTAGTTTAAACAACTTCACTTGGATATACTCAATTCTATAATTTCCTGGGTCATGAAAAAAAGAATTCATGACATTGAGCTTTTCATAAAGTACCCACATGATGTACAAGCTGAGCTGTTCAGAAAGCAAATTGACCAGGCTAAGAATACTGAGTTTGGAAAAAAATACGATTTCAAAAGCATTTCCAGTTATAAAGAGTATCAGAAACGTGTTCCTTTGCATTCTTATGAGCAGCTTTTTCCGTACATTGAACGGTTAATGCGTGGCGAGCAAAATATCCTCTGGCCATCAGAGATCAAATGGTTTGCCAAATCCAGTGGCACTACAAATGCCCGAAGTAAGTTTATTCCCGTATCTCCAGAGGCCTTAGAAGATTGCCATTATAAGGGCGGTAAAGACCTCATCTCTATATACATCAATAATAACCCTGAATCCAGAATGTTTACTGGGAAAGGGCTAGCCATAGGTGGTAGTCATCAAATAAATGAATTTGATCAGAATGCAGAATCCTATTACGGTGATGTGTCGGCAGTAATTATGAAGAACCTGCCACTTTGGGCACAGCTTATCCGAACACCGAGCCTGGATGTTGCCCTCATGGATAAGTGGGAAGAGAAAATTGAGAAAATGGCTAAAGTAACTGCAGAGGAAAATGTGACCACCTTATCTGGCGTGCCTACCTGGACCATATTACTTCTTCAGCGAATTATGGAGATTAAAAAGGTGGACAACATACTGGAGGTTTGGCCAAATCTCGAAGCGTTTTTTCATGGTGCGGTGGCATTCACGCCTTATCGGGAACTCTTTAAAAAATTGATTCCTTCAGATAAAATGCATTACTGGGAAACGTACAATGCCTCTGAAGGCTTCTTTGGAATTCAGGATCAGAAAGGTTCAGAAGAGCTATTGTTGATGCTTGATTATGGAATATTCTACGAGTTTATACCATTTGAAGAAATTCATAAGGAACACCCTAAAGTGCTTTCTTTAGATGAGGTAGAGATTGGAAAAAACTACGCCATGATTATCTCCACCAATGCTGGGCTTTGGCGATACAATATTGGCGATACCGTTAAGTTCACTTCTGTTGAACCGTATAGAATAAAAATATCCGGCCGTACTAAGCATTTTATTAACGCATTTGGAGAAGAACTAATTATCGAAAATGCAGAGTCGGCCATTACCTGGGCCTGTGACCAAACAAATGCCATTATAGATAATTTTACTGCAGCACCTATCTATTTCGATGAAGGCAAAAGAGGAGGTCACGAATGGATTATCGAGTTCAGAAAACACCCCGAAAGCCTTGAGCGATTTAATGAATTACTCGATAAAAAACTGCGTGAAGTCAATTCAGATTATGACGCCAAGCGTTATCAGGATATGGCCCTGTTACCACCTAAAGTACATAGCGTAGCAGAAGGTACTTTTTACAAATGGATGGAAAAAAGAGGTAAGCTTGGCGGCCAAAATAAAGTACCAAGACTTTCCAACAACCGAGAGCATATCGATGATATTCTTGAAATGCTTGCAATGCAGGCCGATTAATTTCACTAATTTAGAATAGTGAATAGAATCGCTTTATTAACCGTATTACTTTTTATTTCGATTTGTGGTCAATCTCAAAACCTCGAGACAGTAATTCAGCGCGGCCATATTTCTGTCATAAAAACAGTGGCGACAACACCAGATGGTAAATACTTACTAACTGGCAGCAGGGATAAAACCATTATCCTTTGGGAACTGCAAACAGGGCGAAAACTTCGGACTTTCTTCGGCCACACCAACACAGTCAATGATCTGGCCATTTCCAGCGATGGTTCCTTCTTTGTGAGTAGTGGAGCTGATGGAAAAGCCATTCAGTGGGAAATCATTAGTGGTAAAATTCTAAATACCTTTTTTGTAAGCGATGAATACCTTACCAGCGTCTCGTTATCTCCTGATAATAACTATTTAGTTACAGCAGGGTTTGAGTCAAGAGCATATTTGTGGAGTTTAAGTTCAGGAGATACTATAAAATCGTTTAAGGTAAATCCCGACAAGGGAGTTGGCTTTGGCGTTGAAACTATGGTCTCAGATGAAAATCAAATTTATTTTGGCAATGATGACCGAACCATTACTTCTTACAATTTTGATGGGGATAAATTAGTTGAATACAAACCTGAAGATGGCTGGTGTGGTGGTTGTGCCACATTTCTTAGCTTAAGTGATAACTTATTAGTTTCCGTATCAAATAACAGTAGCCTGTTAACACATCATCCAAAAACAGGTGAAGTCATAGCAGAAATTAAAACGGATATCGAAGATAGTCGTGGCATTGCCATTTCAAGAAATTCTGCCTCCATAGCTCACCTGACTGATGATTCTTTAGTCGTTTATGATGTAAAGAGCAAAATGAAACGCTACGCCCTTTACACCGAGGAAAAGGTGAATGAAGCGATCTTTTCAAATGATGGTTCGGAAATTATCACCGTTGACGATGATCAAAAAATTACTATCTACGAGTCTAAAACCGGAAACCTTCTTAGAACTCTTGGTGGTATTAATGTAAAAGATGGCCAGGGGTTGGATTACAATCCTAATTCACGATGGGACTATTACATTAAAAAATATACTGACCTTAAAAATGATTTCGATATCTCTCCTGACAATAAGTATCTGGCAAAGGCTAAAGTAGGTAGCACGGTAAGAATTTGGGAGATACAGTCGGGTAGAATAGTTAATGAGCTAAGAGGACATGAGAAAGCGGTACTTAGCGTGAAGTACAGCCATGATGGCAAGTTCATCGCAACGGGCGGGGCTGATGGTCGTGTTAAATTATGGGCAGCCAACACGGGCAACTTATTAGCCACACTCAAAGGACATAGAGAAGTAGTGTTTGATTTATCATTTTCGAATGATGATAAAAAATTAATAAGTGGTAGTTGGGATGGTACCGCAATCGTCTGGAATCTTGCTGATAATTCGTTAGAAGAAGTGTATCGTTTTAACGAAGGGTCACCATTTCAAGTGAACTTCTATCGAGATGATATTTATGCGCTGATGGCAAGATTGGATAAAACACTTTCTCTTTATGAGTTAGACAGTAAAAGTAGTGTTACCAGCTTTGTTGGGCATACGGATATCATTCACTCCATTGATCATCACGAGAATACATTGGTATCTGTTTCCTGGGATGGGACAATTAAGGCATGGGATATATTAACAGGATTGCAAATTTGGCGTAACAAAGATCCGTTGCCTAAATATGCGGTAGACATAGATTCTAACAATAAAATTGTAGCTACATCGGGCGAAAGCCGCATCATCCAACTTCTCAACTTAGAAAATGGCTCTTTAATCAGTCGCCTAAGTGGGCATCAGGCACCCGTAACAGATATTAAATTCACTAATAATGGCAAGTGGCTGGTAAGCAGTTCAGAAGATGGAATGATCAAAATTTGGGATTTAGAAAACAATGAAGAGTTAGTTAGCTATGTCACTTTTGATAATAACGAATGGGTGGCCATTAACAATGCCGGATATTTTAGTGGCTCGCTCAATGCCTTCAATAAAATAGCTTTTGTAAAAGGAATGGAATCCTACAGTGTGGATCAGTTTTTTAATAAATACTATCAACCAGACTTGCTCAATAAAACGTTTAGCAAATCCACAAGCAAATTAAATATCAATGAGCAGTTAATTAAGGCACCACCACCAATGGTGGAGTTTATAGCGCCTCACCCAAATGAAGTAGTTAAGGCAGACAAAATTGACGTGATTCTTAAAATTGAAGATCAGGGAGGTGGCGCTGAAAAAATTGTGCTGATGCACAATAAAAAAATAATCTACGAGTCAGACTTAGATTTAAAAAATGGAAAAAGTGCCGTTACCATTCAGGTTCCTTTGATCACCGGCACTAATACGTTAGAAGCCGTAGCCGTTAACTCGCAAGGGATAGAATCGCATCGTCAGGAAACTATTGTGGAGAAGGAGGGTAAGAAGAACTCAACCTTATATGTTTTTGCCATAGGCATTAACCATTACGAAAATGAAGCCTTAAACCTCAATTATGCTCGCGCAGATGCAGAAGGGTTTATTAATATCATTAAATCGAATACCAAAAATTTGTTTGAGAAAACGGAAGTAATCCCTCTATTTGATAATCAGGCTACGAAAGCAACTATTTTAGAGCAACTAAAGCTTCTGGGAAAAAGGGTTAACCCCGAAGATGTCTTGTTTTTCTATTATGCAGGCCATGGAAGTATGGTAGATGTTAGCTTCTATTTTGTCCCAACTGATAATGTAAAACTATACAGTGAAGACAAACTTAAGCAAAGTGCCATCAGTGCCGCAGAACTGCAAAATGAGCTACAAAGAATCTCGGCATTAAAGCAATTGCTCATCATTGATGCCTGCCAGTCGGGTGGCAGTGTAGAGCTCTTAGCACAAAGGGGTGCACCTGAAGAAAAGGCTTTGGCACAACTTTCGAGAAGTACCGGAATTCATGTGTTAGCAGCAGCAGGTAGTGAGCAGTTTGCTACTGAATTTAAAGAGTTAGGCCATGGTATATTCACTTATGTATTACTTGAAGCACTATCTGGAAAGGCAGATGGATCCCCAAAGGATGGCAAAGTAACTATCTATGAATTAAAATCCTATCTGGACGATCAGGTTCCTGAGTTCTCCAAAAAGCATAAAGGCCAAATGCAATTCCCCCATACATTTAGTAGAGGGCAAGATTTTCCAATTATTATAGATTAGATATCAGTAAAAAAAAGGAGTACTTTTAATACTCCCCTTCAATTCAAGATTACGTCCTAAAGTTAATTAAAATCCTTACCTTCCTTTAAAGTATTCAAATATCCTTCTAGTACAGGCTTACTAGCCTCTGGTGCTTTGGCTATTGCTTTTGTCTCATATTCTGCGGCCTTTTTATATTCTCCCATGGCAGAATACACTCTTGCTAAACCATGAGGAGCTAGCCAATGATCCGACCATTTTTTACTTGCTTTTTTAAATATTTCCATCGCCTTTTCCTTGCGATCTTGGCTAATAAGTTGCCTTCCATAAGCATAGTAATTATTAATTGTCACCCCCTGCATTGTCAATGCTTCATCCATTACCTTCTCCGCTTCATCCATTTTCTCCATGGCCACCAACACTCCGGCTTTTACAGCAAGTGTATTAAAATTTTTATCGCTAAAAAACTGGCCTTCAACTGCTGCATTAGCGTAATTCAAGGCATCGTCTAAATGTATTTTATTTTGAGCAAGGTAATTTGCCGCAGCCATCCATGACTGAATATTAAACCCCTGATCACCTTTAAGTTTTTCTTTAAAATTTTGATAAACTAACTCTGGAGTGTCTGCCGATATTTTTATTGGAAACCGCTTTTTCTCCCAATCTAGTGCCAATACTGCATCTGATGTAGTAGCTTCTATAAAAGTATAGGTAAGCAAGTCAGTTTGAGCCACTTCCTGTGTAGTAATGTCAACTCGTAGGGCATCATTTTCCGGGTTATAAAAGTAGCTCCCCCATGATTGGGTGTCATTGGAGAATATTACTGTTGCCTTATTATCTTCATAAACAGCAATATGCAAACCATAGCTACCTGCCTTTAAATCCTTTCCTTCAACTTTTACATCAGTAGAAAAAGTAATAATTGTGTTTTCGTTCGCACCGGCTCTCCATGGAGCTTCAGTCGCAGTTCCAAATCCAAGATTAGTAAAACCATAAGGTACAGTTGGGCTCCCCCATAAATTATCAGTCCTATCTTGACCTTGTGGACTTACCACATTTGGCCTGGAGTATTTTACTTCAATATTGGTAATTCCCACATGTTGAGAAACACTTGCTGCTCCACTTACTTGTGGGGTAAATACAATTCCCTGAGCTATAGATTGAGATACTATAAATACTAAGAGCAGGGAAAAAATCGAATACTTTAATAATTGTTTTTTCATAATAAGGTTGTTTGAGTTAGAAATGGTCTGATTGGGTTCTAGCCTAAATACGTCATTCTTAAGATTAGGATTAGTTAATGTTATGAACGGCTGGTCAGATAATACAAACCGCATAAAAAAAGCCCCGACTGGAAGGTCGAGGCTCGTAAATTTCTTTTTAAGTCTTAGTAATTAGATCCTGCTCTAATCATCGCACATCTGAATCCGATAGTTGCCGTAGAAGAATCCTGATCAAGGTATCTTCTAGTACCTGGAGACATCCAATAAGCTACATCCTTCCAAGAACCTCCTTTATAAACTCTGGCTTCGTCAGTGATTAATGAAGTGAAGCCTTCAGGGTTATTCTCAATATCAGAATCATATCCAGAAGTTTCATCCATGTACCCATCTCTTCTTATCGGGTTTAAGTCATCAAAATCCTGGAATGACATCGGACGATATACGTCAAGTACCCACTCGCTTACGTTACCAGCCATATTGTACAGACCGAAATCGTTAGGAGGGAACTCGTAAATATATGATGTAATTAAAGCACCATCGTTTAGTTTACCAGCGATACCAGCATAGTCACCTCGGCCTCTTTTAAAGTTAGCCAGGAAGTAACCCATCTCTTTTCCGTATGGATTTCTTAACGCATGACCATCCCAAGGGTAAAGTCTTTGGTGTGTTTGGTTCTCATCTAACCACTGTGTACCAATAAGTGCTGTTGCCGCATATTCCCACTCTGCTTCAGAAGGTAATCTATAATTTGGCAGAACAATACCTGATTCTAATGGAATTCTA
>NZ_JAVJUY010000015.1:0-14178 GCF_040220315.1 Fulvivirga sp. | reverse complement strand
GTTCTCTGTAATTTATTTCTATCTGTTTTTGGAAATTCAGCTAAGAAGTCGGTTCCATTACTTGATGAAATCTCAATGTTGTTGAAACCATAAACTCTTAAAATCTCTTCAATTACATCGGCCTCGCGTTGTACATCTACGCGATAAGCAGGAACTATTGCAGTAAACCCTTCTTCAGTTTTGGCTTCAGTTTTTATATCCAAACTTTCCAATATGGAGTGAATTCTGTCTTTTGCAATTTCCTGACCAATCAGCCTTTTAATGTTTTTGTACTTAACAGAAACTTCGAAATCCTTAACCGGGCTAGGATAGATGTCTATGATGTCAGAAGAAATCTTACCACCAGCTAATTCCTTAATTAATAAGGCAGCTCTTTTTAATGCGTAAACAGTGATATTTGGATCTGTACCTCTTTCAAATCTAAAAGAGGCGTCCGTTTTTAATTGATGCTGCTGTGCTGTCTTTCTCACATAATCTGGTGAGAAGTAGGCACTTTCCAGGAATACCGCATTGGTACTTTCAGTGACTCCTGAATTAATACCACCAAAAACGCCTGCAATGCACATACCTGCTCTATTTCCATCACAGATCATTAAGTCATTAGACTTAAGTGTTCTTTCTTTATCATCCAATGTGGTGAACTTGTCGCCTTCTTCGGCAGTATCAACTATTACCTTATTACCTTTCACATGGGCTGCATCAAATGCATGCAATGGCTGACCGACCTCGTGCAAAACATAGTTGGTAATATCCACCACATTGTTGATCGGTGCCAAACCAATGGCTTTCAATTTGTTCTTTAGCCAATCAGGGGAATCTGCCACTTTCACGTTGGTGATAGTTACACCAGAGTATCTTGGACAGGCCTCAGAATTTTTAACTTCTACCTCAATTTGTAGATCGTCATTATCCTTTTTGAATGCATCAACACTTGGCCATTTAATTTCTTTACTCAGTGCTGCTTTTAAATCTCGTGCAGTTCCTATGTGACTGGTGGCGTCTGCTCTGTTTGGTGTAAGGCCAATTTCAAAAACGTAATCGTTTTCCAGGTTAAAGTATTTCGATGCAGGTGTTCCGTTGGGTAAATCGGTATCTAAAATCATGATGCCGGCATGGCTTGTGCCTAAACCAATTTCATCTTCGGCACAGATCATACCTTCAGAAACTTCACCTCTTATTTTAGCCTTCTTTATTTTGAAAGGCTCACTTTCAGTCGGGTATAATGTGGTGTTAACTGTGGCAACAATCACTTTCTGACCAGCTGCAACATTTGGTGCTCCACAAACAATTGGGCTCACCTGACCATGGCCAATATCAACAGTAGTTACTTTTAATTTATCTGCATTCGGGTGTTTTTCACAAGTTAAAACCTCACCTATAACGATGCCTTCCAAACCACCTTTAACTGTTTCAAATGCCTCAATGCTTTCTACTTCTAATCCTGTATCCGTCAATACTTTCCCAATTTTCTCAGGAGAATCGTTTAACTCGATGTATTCTTTCAGCCAGTTGTAAGATATTTTCATGTGGTCTTAATCGTGATATTACCCTTCTAAATTCTTTTTAAGGGGGCAAAAATAAACATTTTGGAAGTTAATGGAGGGGTAAGGCTGACTTTATTGATAAGTTTTTTCACCGGCCTCTATTGGTACTGATAATAGATTTTCTCTAGGTGGTAACGGACAGCTAAATTCGTCAGAATAAGCACAATACGGATTATAAGCTAAGTTAAAATCTAAAGTTATAGACCCGCCACCACCATGCGTAACATCTAAGTATCTTCCTGCACCATAAGTAGTTTCGGTACTCGTCTCATCACCAAAGGCAAGAAACAACTTTTCATCCTCAACATTTTCCAAAATTAACAGGCTTTGCTTTTTATCGAATAAGGTAAATTCAGCATAACCATATTCCAGATATTCTCTGGATAAGTCATCATTGGTAGGGAGCTTTCTAATCTTTTTTGAAGATGGTTCAGTAAATTTTGCTTTGATTTTATACTTTATATCAATCGGAAAGTGGTTGAGGCCTTTGTAAGATTCGGTATTATTATAAAAAGGCGATTCGCTTGAATTACGCATAAACAAATCCTGCTCTTCACGCTCTTCTTCAATTTCAGCAATGTATTCTTCAGTGGTTTGTCCTCCGGAAAATGAGTAGATCATAATAACGACTACCACTAAACCGATGACCAATTTTATAATGCTGTTTTTGCTCATATTACATCATGCCTTCATCTGCGAAGCTAAAATAGCTTTCATTGGTGAATATTACATGATCTAAAACGGGAATTTCCAATAACCTACCAGCTTCAACCATCCTTTTGGTGAGGTTGATATCTTGTTGGCTAGGTTTTAAATTGGATGAGGGATGATTATGAATCATTATTAGACCCGATGCCAATTCTTCTAAAGCTGATTTAAAAATTAATTTTGGGTCGGCAACGGTACCGGACACCCCGCCACTACTTATAAGTTGCTTTTTAATAACCAGATTGCTTCGGTTAAGAATCAACACCCAAAATTCCTCGTGCTGTAAATCTAATAAGTCAGCTTTCATTATATTATATACATCTTTAGAAGAGGTGATTTTAGGTTTTTGAATGATCTCAGATTCTTTTCTTCTTCGCCCTAATTCTAGAGCAGCTACAATACTTATTGCTTTGGCTTCGCCAATTCCTTTGAATTTAGTGAGTTCTTTGACACTTAAGCGCGCCAGTTCATTCAGGTTGTTTCCATGAGTAGCAAGTATTTGCTTGGCTAGATCTACAGCACTTAGTGTTTTAGTGCCTGAACCTAATAATATCGCAATGAGTTCGGCTTCTGACAATGATGCCTTGCCTTTAAGTAGTAGTTTTTCTCTGGGTCGGTCTTCTTCGGCCCAACTTTTAATGCCCAGGTTGGTAGCGATTGTTTTCATTTTCTTTATTCAAGTCTTTTTATTTTTATCTAACAGGTTGATAATCTGGCTGATAGGTATAGTTGAATACGTTATGTAATATTTTTAATATGAAATTTTTTAAAACTAATAAAAAACATAATTAACTTTGTCAGATTATCTAATAATTAAATATATCTAAGTTGGTAAAAAACGCTCTCTTTATCTTTCTAATGGTGTGTTCATTAGCAGGGTATACTCAAACCGAAAATTTAGCCTCAACCGATGTTTTCAGAATAAAATTAAAACCTGATTATGCTGAAAGGTTAGAACAAAATTTAAATAAAAGAACTTCAGATTTAGCCAAAGCTCAAACGGGAATTTCTTCACTGGATGCTTTGAATAGTAAAAACAATATTTCAAAACTACGACCAGTATTCTCCAAAGGTGGTAAATATGAAGCTAGAAGAAGAAAGTTTGGGTTGCATTTATGGTATGAGGTGCATATTGCGCCAGCAGGGTCAAATAATTTTGATAATGTAATTTCTGAATATAAAAAAGAGATATCCATTACCAATGTAGAACCAGTTTATAAAAAGGAAAACTACAAAATTGATGGTGTGCCCTACGGACCAGTAACACTCGAAACGAAAAATTCAGTTTCTCTAAATGCAGTATTTAATGACCCAAGAATTGGTGAACAGTGGCATTATGATAATAATGGACAAACTTCGGGCATTGTAGATGCAGATATTGATTTACCAGAGGCATGGGATATCAACACAGGAAGTAGTGAGGTTATAGTATCAATACATGATGGCGGAATAGATTACGATCATGAAGACCTATTTGATAACATGTGGGTTAATGAAGTTGAGCTAAATGGTTCAAATGGAGTAGATGATGATGGGAATGGGTACATAGATGACATCTATGGCTATAACTTCGTTTATGATGAAGGTAATGTTATACCAGATGTTGATGGTCACGGAACACATGTGGCGGGTACTGTAGCAGCAGTTAATAACAATGGCATTGGTGTGGCCGGTGTAGCAGGTGGTGGAAATGGTAATAGTGGAATAAGCCTCATGTCATGCCAGGTATTTGTGAGTGGAGGTGGTGGTTTTGCAGAATCATACGCTTATGCAGCAGATAATGGCGCTGTAATATCGCAAAATAGTTGGGGCTACACGTCACCTGGTAATTTTGAACAATCAGTATTAGATGCGATCGATTATTTTATAGCCAATGCAGGGTATGATGAAAATGGAAATCCAGTCGGTCCGATGCAAGGTGGTCTTGTCATATTTTCTTCGGGTAATAGTGATGATAACGGTCAGTATTATCCTGGATATTACGAACCTATTTTAGCAGTAGCAGCTACTAATCATAACGATCAGAAGTCCTATTACTCTAATTTTGGTTCATGGGTTGATATCGCTGCTCCAGGAGGTGAAACATTTACTACCACTGAAGGTGTATTAAGTACATTACCTAATAATAGTTATGGGTTCTTCCAAGGAACATCAATGGCCTGTCCACATGTGTCTGGAGTTGCGGCATTAATTGTGTCTGAATATGGAGGGAGTGGTTTAACGCCTGACCAAGTGAGGTTCAGGCTAACAGAGACTGTTGATGACATAGACGGTGCTAATCCTGGCTATGTTGGTCAATTAGGGTCCGGACGTATGAATGCCTTTGCAGCATTATTAACCGATGATGGCATTGCTCCTGATGCCATAATAGATTTGAGTGCTGGAGAAATTAGGCATAATCAGATTACCTTGAATTGGACAGCCCCGATTGATGAAGATAATGGATCGGCTTCCTCATATGAAATTAGAATGAGTAGCTCACCCATCAATGAGGGTAATTTCTCTAGTGCACAACTTCTAACTTCCATGTCAGCTCAATTAGCTGGATCTTCTGAAGAGTTTATTGTAGAAGAGCTAAATGCCACTACCACTTATTACTTTGCTATCAAGTCATTTGATTTCTTTAGCAATGTTTCAGAAATATCTAATTCACTTGAGGCAACAACTTCAAATCCACCAATTATTGAAGTGTCTCCGTTAACTCTTAATGAAACATTATATACTGGCGAATTTTCCACCCAGTTTGTTACCATATCTAACGAAGGTGAAGGTGTTTTAGAATATACTTTGGCTTTAAGTCCTCAAGGGTTCACACCAACAAAAACGGTATTGAATGAATCACCAAAATTTGAAGGTTTGGATAAACCCAATGCGAAAAGCTATGTAAGTGAAAACCAAAAGATTTATCAAGAAGGTTCATTCTTACATAACTCCACACTAAGCAGCGAATTAATGTCTGTTGAAGAGCTTACTGAGATTTTGAATAATCTTAATGAGTCTTTCGCAGAAATTACAGATCTCATTCCAAATCCCTATTTCTTTAGCGGTGGCGAATCAGGAAATTCAATTAGCGATGGTGGAAATGATATGTACGATGGTGGTAATAGAATCAGCACCAATTTAGGATCTGATATTAGCTATACTGGATCAACTATTTTAAGTTCTACAGCATTTGGTTCTGAGTCGTACTTCACTGCTAAATATCCCGGACTGTTCATTCTCTCTGCTGATGTAAACAATTTAAATTATTTTGAAATTACGGGAAACCTAGGTGCAGATGGAGGAGGTAGTATGGATGCCGCAGTTTTGAATGTCTCTAAAGGTGGTAGAAACTATTTAGGATTTGTTAAAAGAGTTTACGGGACATCGGATCCATCAGTAAATCATCTAATAATTGTGGAGGATAATGGGTCAGTTAATCATGAGTTTTCTACAGATACAAATAACGATTATCATCGAGTATTTGATTTAGATGGTATAGAGAGAGTTCATTACCTTCTTTATGCTAGTGCTAGTGGAGGATATATTGATAATTCGTATGCATTAGATATCATGAGTGCTTATTTGGAATTGGTTGACGTTACTTCAGGTGTAATTATAGATGAAATATCTGGCACAGTGTCAGCAGGCATGTCAAATCAGGTTCCTATTACATTTGATGCACGAGGAATTGATCCAGGTCAATACTTAAATGATATTATCATCAGCAGTAACGATGTGGTTACTGGTGATGTAACAGTTGCTACTGAACTTAACGTTGAAGGTGCTCCAAACTTGATAACAAGTAGCGAGTCAATTGATTTGGGTAATGTGTTTATCAATATTGAGCAAGACACAGCGTTTTACATTATTAATAATGGAAATGAGCAGTTAGAAATTTCAAATATAACAAGTGCCAACCCGGATATAACGGTGGGAGTAACAACGGCCAGTGTGTTACCCTCCGATAGCATTTATATACCTGTTAGTTATGCAATTTCAACACTCGGTGTTTTTGAAATTGGATTATCAATCGCCAGTAATGACACAAACGATCCAATTGTGGAATTTATAATTGGAGGAACTGCCATTGAGCCTCCTGTTATTAGTATTGACCCTGTTTCATTAACGGAAAACCTCTTTACTGGAGAAGAGAGTACACAAGCCATTGAAATAACGAATACAGGCGCCAGCGAATTGACATTTAATTTAAATTTTAGTTCAGTTTCAGTTAATACAACCCAAAATATTGTTTCTGATAAACTTTTAACTGAAGAAATAGTCAAAGGAAGTACTAGTGAAATAGTGACAAATACATTGGTTTATCCTTCAACAGATAATTTTGGTGAAAGCAATATTCTTGTTATTCAGAATAGGGCTGCATGGGGTCTTGATTTGGCAGAATTCTTTTTAGAAAACTTCTCAATTAATGCCGATGTTATTAATAGTAGTAGTATTTCATCTACTAACCTCTCTGGCTATGATCTAATTATTACTAGTGGAGGACAAACTGATTCATATTATCAAGACATAACTAATAACGTAGCTTTATTCGAAAGTTTTGTAACGAATGGTGGATATATACAATATCAACTAGCTACTATGGGAACTGATGCTGTATTAGCTGGGGGGGTTGTTTCTGAGTATGGTAATAATGAAAATTTCAATGTAACTACCGATTTTAATCACCCTATAAGTGCCTCACTTCCAGAGGTTCTTGAAGGTAATGCTGCAAATCACAATATTCTTTCCAATCTTCCTATAAACTCAACAATCATATCTCAAACGGCATCAAGTGGACTTCCCACTACAGTTGAATATAACTTAGGAAGAGGTAAAGTAGTTGCCACAGGTATGACATGGGAATTTTTATGGATTAATAATTACAATTCTGCAATGATGCTTTTAAATGCATCTGAATATATGATGAGCTCGAACTCTTCAATAATATTTTCAGAAACGCAAGAAGGTATTATAGCTCCTAATTCATCAACTATTATAGAAATATCATTTGATGCTACAGGCTTAAATGGTGGTACTTATGAGTCTATATTGAATATAGTCTCTAATGATCCTTATAACACTTTAATTGATGTACCTATTACTTTAAATGTGACAGGAGCTGCTGATATTCAAATTGACGAAAATAATTTGAATTTTGGAGAATTATTTGTTGGCGCCACTAAACGTGATTCAGTACTTATATCAAATGTGGGAACTGATGAACTAACGTTTAGTTCGATTTCAAATTCTATATCAGAGTTTGATCTAACAATAGGTGACCTAAATATACCCGCTGGCGGTTCGGAGTATATATATGTAGAATTTACGCCTTCAAGTGCAATAAATTATTCAGATGAAATAATACTTAATTCTAATGATCCTGATGAATCCTCCGTAATTATTTCATTAGAAGGAATTGGTTTAGAGCCACCAGTAATTAGTGTTAATCCGACTTCACTAAGCGAGAATTTGTTTACAGGTGATCAAGTTAGTAGGACAATAACAATCACTAATACTGGTGGATCAACATTATTGATTGGAAATAGTGCCAGAACTAGTAGCGTAAATAACACAATTGAACAGGTATATGATAATAACCCTTATTTAGAATTGAAGTCAGAATATGATGATTTTGTTCAATTAGAGTCAAATAATATTACCATGGAATCAAACTCAGGTGGTCGGTTGTTCGCTTTGAATTCAATAAATTCTGAAATCGTGGAACTTGATCTGGAGTCTGGAGATATCATAAATTCGTTTATGGCTCCTGAGTCAATTTCATTAGGTCCTGATGGATTGGCTTTTGACGGTAATTACTTATATTTTGTGAATTCATTTGGATCGGGCAACATTTATCAACTTGACGCAAGTGATGGCACTATATTAAACTCAAAAAATATTGGAGGTAACTTATTTGATGCACTAGGTTTTTCAGGAGAATACATCTATGCCTTGGATTATGGCTCTGATTTAATATATATCATAGATTATGAATTGGCCGAGATTGTAACTACTTTGAATTTAGGAGTACCAATTGGTGGAGGCTTAAGTTTTGGAGGAGATAGAGAAACATTTTTTGTCAGTGACTTTGGAAACACAATTTATGAGGTAAATACTAGCGGTGTAGTTCTCAATTCTTTTCAGCCACCAAGTTCTATATACGGCTTGGGATATTCAAATGCAGGTAATGTTCTTTTTGCCTCTGCCTCAACTAGTAATACAATATTTGTCATTGAACCCAATACTGGAGAAGTTCTTTATTCAGTTGAAGCGGCATCGAGTTCAGCCTTGGCAGCAGATGAGGCAGGTTCCTCATGGATTAGTTTTAATCCCAAATCAGGAGAGGTAGAACCGGGAAATTCTTTTGAAATAATCGTAGAATTTGATGCTACAGGTTTAGAAGGAGGCGTTTATGAGTCCATCATAAATATTGAGTCAAATGACCCATTAAATCCTTTGGTAGAAGTGCCTGTAACCCTTAATGTTACTGGTGCGCCAAATATTCAATTGTCTACTACTGAAATAAATTTCGAGGATATTTTTATCACTACTTCAAAAATAGATTCATTAATAATACAAAATAGTGGTTCAGAGGTATTGAATATATCACAGGTAAATATCCCTGAAGGTTTTGAAGTTCAATACGAATTTCAGCAGATGCCAATTGGCTCTGAGCAGAAAATGTATATTACCTTTAATCCACAAGATGCAAAGTTATATTCTGGAGAAATTGAAATAGTATCTGACGATCCTGACTCACCAAGTGTGACAATTGGTGTATCTGGCTTAGGATTAAATGTGCCGGTTATCGATGTTAACAAATCACTTGTTCTTGAAAGCTTGATTAGCAACCAGAGTTCAACAAGATCAATCACACTTTTAAATACTGGGCAAGGCGATCTAGAATATTCGATAAGTATTCAAAATGATGATCGGGATGGATCAAATGGTGGAAGGAATGGGTCAACAATTGGATTTTATGCCGATTCAACAAGATACACAAAATCTCCTGAAGGATTAGAATCATTAGTTGGTCTAAATGGAATTGGTGATACCTTATCAATAGCCAATAGTTTCTACCCCAATACAACCGGAATGGTCTCAGTTGGGAGCGAGCTATATATAGTATCCTATCTTAGTCGTGAACTAATTGTTTACAATACCGAATCAGGTACGGAAACTGAACGATTTACGATACACCTCGAGCCATATGGCATTGCCTGGGATGGAGAATATTTATGGATTGGTGACTATGTGGGTAATGTATACGGTTATGCATTAAATGGTCAATTAATTGGCTCATTTAGTATGCCATTTTTTACCTATCCTTCGATTACATGGCACGGAGGCAATTTTATAGCCAATCCGATTTTTACCTATAATCCCACAGTATTCGAAGTTGATAATTCAGGAGTTGTTATTGCCCAATATAGTTCTGGTAACTTATCTGGTGAACTAAATAATCTAGTTTATAGTAACTATGAAGATGTTTTTATAGGCTTAGACAATTCTTATGATAAAATTTTTAGTTTTAGATTAACAAGTAGTCAGGTTGAAGTTATAGAAGCCATTAACTATGATTCCTACCAATTTGGTTATTCGATTTCGCACAACGGGGATGATTTGATGTATTTATCTTGGGATGGAGATTATCTTTTGATTGATGATGGAATTCAACAACTGGTCTGGTTAGAGATAAATCCGAAATCTGGCAATATTTCCAGCGGTGGTAGTCGGCAGATTGAATTGCTTTTTAATGGAACTGGGCTGGATGAAGGAGAATATAAGGCCTTATTAACAATTGTTTCTAATGATCCATCAACCCCAGTATTAACAGTTAATGTTGTTTTAAATATTTGTGCAACTGCAGCAGATGAGCCTGTTAGTCTAGTTTCACCAATTGATGATCATGAAATAATATTAGGTGATGGCAAATTATTAGTTGATTTAGAAGAGCACTTCATCGCATCAACTGCTATCGATTTTCAAACAAGTGTTAACAATCAAGAATTAGGGATAGTTGAAATTAACGGACCTATACTTTCTTATTTAGCAGAAAATATTGGCAATGTAACAATAGAAGTAGAGGCCTTTGATGAGCAATGTGGAAAGGCATCTGATGCGTTTGACATCAGTGTTATTGAAGTTACTTCTTTGGAAGATCAATCGAGTGAGTTAATATTCTACCCGAACCCTGTTGGAGACAGGCTAGTAATTACGGGATTAGATGATAGGTATAAGTCCATTAAGGTAGTTAATATGAATGGGCTTAAATTTGAAGAAAGGGTATTGGATACTACCACATCAGAAATAAATATTGATACTTCTACTTATGATGCTGGGGTATATATGCTAATTATATCAGACGAAAATGACTTTCAGGAAAAGATAAGAATAGTTGTAATGCATTAAATGCCTTTATTACATACATTGAATTAAAGGCTGATTTGAATCCAGATCAGCCTTTTTTAATTATTTCAGGTTCCTTTTCTTCAGTTGATTTTCTAATTCTTCCCGCTCGTATTTTGATTTATTAATCAGCTTATAGGCCAGAAATAATGGGATTATCATTAAGAAACCAAAAGTATTTACCGCAATACTGTAAATGATAATTCCTGCCAGAAATCCAATGATAAAGGCATTAATAATATTAGTCGATCTCTGCTTTTTAGCTGCTTCCAGCAACTCCTGATCGGTTAATTCTGCTAATGGTTTTTGGTTCATCTATTCGTTTTTTGAAATTATTTTAGTTGTTATTTTATATAGATTCTAAGGCACAAGTGACGAAGCAAGCTCTCTGTACAGTTTCCACTCTCCTTCTTTGGTTTTCTTCATAATCACTAAAAAAGAGTCATCAAGTTCATGAACAATTCCTTTGTCATCCGTATAGTACACAGAACTTACGCCAAAGTCATAGGCCATTGTATCAGAGAGAATGACCGTTTCTTTGGGTCTCATAATGATACTATCGTACCTAAACTTATTACCTTGAAGTTCTCGAAGTTTTCTATAAGCCACCCAATCTTCACTCCCCGGTCCGATGGAGATAAGATCGGGTGTAACAAATTTTCCGAGCTCGTTATATCGCTTCTCCTTTACAGTCTGTTGAAATGACGCTCTCACTTGTTCAATTTTCGCAAGCTCGGCTGGTATGTCCAATGTTGAAGTGGATGCACCGGAGTTGTTCTCTTGCTTTTGGTTGCAAGAAATAAAAATTGTTAGGACGAGAAATGTTAAAAGGTATTTCATGCGTGTTGATTTTATAGATTAGTTTGGTCATATCCAGCAGGATAATAGAACTAAAACTACAACTTTATTAAGTTATTTGGAATTAGCAAGCGGCATGTAGAATTGAAATAAAGCTCGCTTATGACCTAGTAAAGGTGAAGTAAAGCAATATGCTTTTGTAAGAGTTTAATCTAAAAAATTAATTAAGTGTGGAAAAATAAATAGAGAAGGAACAATCCAGTTGTGTCGAACCCTGATGAATACTACATAGCTAAGGACTGTTGAAATATCAATTCGCTCAATAACTGGAGAATGCATAGAATAACAACTAAAGGAAATTATCGGCCATACTTCTTCCACCAATACTGGAAAACGATCAACCCCCATATTCGCGCGTGCACATCTCCAGGATTGGAAGAGAATAGTTTCTTCTTAAGTTGTCTGGTGGCACGAACATCAAAAATGCCCTGTTCCTTCACAAAAGCATCGGAAAGGAGGTCGTTTTTAATGGTATGCTGCATTTCCTTTTTAAACCATTTTAACAGCGGAACTTCAAAACCTTTCTTAGGTCGATTATAGAGCTCTTCGGGCAGTATGTCTCTAAACGTGTCCTGTACAATGCGCTTTCTAATGGAACCATTAATTTTAGATTCAACAGGCAGTTCAAAGGCAAATTCTACCAACGCATGATCTAAAAAGGGCACACGCACTTCCAATGCATTGGCCATGCTCATTCTATCCACTTTTGTGAGCATATCATCAGGCAACACCAATTGCATATCTGTATAAAGCAGGTCATTGATGGTTTCCTTGTCAGGAATATGCTTAAGTAGGTGAGATTTAAAATCAACATACTGTTGTTGATCTAATTTGTTTTTCGAGCCATCACTCAACAACTTCAATGCATTAGATTCATTGACAAAACCAGCCCAGGCCCAGTATCTTTCTTTTGAGGTCATTTTCATACCTTTACTAAAGCGGTGTAGCTGCCTGAATTTATTGGCAATTCTGTTATTTCTTGATTTTGGTAGCAAATACCATAAGGGTTGTAGAGCACCCACCATACTGGCTGCGCCTCCTCCTTCCAAAATACGATGAAATGCCGCATGCTTATTATAGCCGGCAAAGAGTTCATCGGCACCATCACCACTCAAGGCAACGGTAGCATGCTTTCTTGTTTCCTGAGACAATATATACACAGCAATGGCTGATGAATCAGCAAAAGGCTCATCGATATAATCCAAAATGGAATGCACATGCTTGTATAAATCATCATTGGTAAGTGAGAAAACGGTGTGATCAGTTCCTATCTTTTTAGCTACCAATCGGGCATATTCTGTTTCGTCAAAGAATTTTTCATCTTTAAATCCAATCGAAAATGTATGCAAATCATCCTTATGCCTCTTGGCTAAAGCAGCAATAACAGATGAATCTACCCCACCACTTAAGAAAGAGCCTAAAGGCACATCGGCAACCAGCCGCTTTTTCACAGAACTTTCCAATAATTCAGCCAGCTTCTTTTTCTGATCCTCATAATTGAAATCTGTGGTTTTAGAGCGATTATAAGGAATGGTATAGTACGGCTCAACTTTAACTTCCCCGTTTTTAACTTCGATGTAATTGCCTGGAACCAGCTTTTTTACATGCTTAAAGATTGTTTTATGTGCCGGAATGTAATTCAGTTGCAGGTAGGTATACAAAGCATTATAATCCAGCTCTTTATCTATTCCATACTCAATGATCGATTTCATTTCTGAAGCAAACAGAAGGCGATCATCATCCAGCAAATAATAGAGAGGCTTTATGCCCATTCTATCACGTGCAATAAAAAGGCTCTTTTCCTGATAATCAAATATTGCGAAAGCAAAAAAGCCATTGAGTTTATTCAGGCATGCCTTACCTTCTTTTATGTAAAGATTAAGTAAAACTTCGGTATCAGTTTCTGACTGAAACCGCATACCCTGAGCCAAAAGCTCCTTCTTTAGCTCTCTGTAATTATAAATTTCGCCATTAAAAACAATGCCATAACGTTTGCCCATATCCCACATGGGCTGGTGACCTTCCGGAGTGGGGTCAATTATGGACAATCTACGATGGCCCAGCGCAACCGTATTGTCGTTGTAAATATCCTGAAAGTCAGGTCCCCGTTTTTCAAGTGCGGCAGTAGCATTGGCCACGTTGATCATACTTACGCGGCCAATCATATTAAAGGCGTAAATCCCTGTTATTCCGCACATAAGAGTGAACTAGGCAAGTTTCTTATACCTGATTCTTTTAGGTCCTTCGTCACCTAATCGCTGCTTTCTGTTCTCCTCGTATTCAGTGAAGTTACCATCGAACCAATACGCCTGTGAGTTGCCTTCAAAGGCAAGAATGTGCGTGCAAACTCTGTCTAAGAACCAACGGTCGTGGGAGATGATTACAGCGCATCCACCAAAGTTTTCCAGGGCTTCTTCCAGTGCTCGCAACGTGTTCACGTCCAGGTCGTTAGTGGGCTCATCCAGTAGTAGTAAGTTAGCGCCTTGCTTTAAAGCAATAGCCAAATGCACACGGTTTCGCATACCACCTGAAAGTTCTTTTACTTTTTTCTGTTGATCGTTACCGCCAAAATTGAACTTGCTTACGTAGGCTCTTGAGTTAATCTCTTTTCCTCCCAGTATCATCAGTTCATTTCCACCTGTGATGGCTTGCCAAACGGTATCTTCTGGTTTGAGGT
>NZ_JAVJUY010000014.1:0-1667 GCF_040220315.1 Fulvivirga sp. | reverse complement strand
GACGAGAAGAATAAACCAATTGAAGGCGTCTCTGTTCAGGAACAAAATAATAACAAAGGTGCTATCACCAACGAATTAGGTCAATTTGAATTACGTCTTATCGAACCAATCTCTGACTCTACAATTATTGTTTTTTCTCATGTAGCCCATGAAACATTGTCTTTAAAGTTCGGTGAAGTTAAGGCATTGCAGACCATCCAACTTAAAAGCAAAACTTCCTATTTAAAAGAAATCAGTATAAGTGGCGAGCGTGAAAGAGAAGCAATCATAACGAAGATTCAACCTAAGAGTATAGATGCGTTAACCACACCATTTAAAGAGTTTAATAAGATTCTCGCTACACTACCTGGTGTTTCTAGCAACAATGAATTATCATCAACATACTCAGTGAGGGGTGGTAATTATGATGAAAACCTGATTTATGTAAATGACATTCCTATTTACAGGCCCTTCTTGGTGAGTAATGGCCAACAAGAAGGCCTTAGTTTTATAAATAACGACCTTGTTTCTTCAGTAGAGTTCTCGGCTGGCGGATGGCAACCTAAATATGGTGACAAGCTCTCATCTGTACTGAATGTAACTTATAAAGAGCCGGAAGAATTTCATGCATCTGCGAGCATCGGTCTTTTGGGTGGATCTGTACATGCCGAGGGTGTTGGCATTGAAAACAGAATGAGTTATGCGCTAGGGGTGCGCCACAAATCATCTCAATACCTACTGAATACGTTAGAAACCCAGGGTCAATATTTACCTAAATTCACTGATTATCAGTCAATTGTAAATTTTAAACTGGGAAAACCTGGTAATGAAGATAAAACCAAATTAAGTGTACTATCCTCTTACGCAAGAAACAGATATTTAGTAAGACCAGAAAGCAGAGAGACCGAGTTTGGTAACTTTAATCAGTCGCTCAGATTGTTTGTGGCATTTGAAGGACAGGAAACCCTTGAGTACGATACTTATCAAATTGGGTCTAAGCTTACCCATAAGTTTAATTCAATTTGGTCTTCACAATTGGTTGGGTCAGCCGTCTATGCAGTTGAAAGAGAATATACAGAAGTTGAAGGTGGCTATCGATTGTGCGATGTGGATAAAAACATTTCTTCATCAACCTTTAATGATTGTGTCTTTATCAGAGGTATAGGTACTAACTATGATTACGGTAGGAACAACCTTACGGCTGAGCTTATTAATGTTGAAAACAGGAATTCAATTGAGTTAAATAAACACAAAGTTGAGTTCGGCTTCGGATATAGTCGCCAATTAATAGATGATCAGCTGCAGGAGTATAGCTTTACTGATTCTGCTGATTATGTTACCGATGTTAATGCCGTTCAGTCTGATGCAGATTTAGCCTCAAATCAATATTCAGCTTTTGTTCAGAATACTATTACAGTAAGCAAGAAGATTTTTTCAACGATTGGTATCAGGGCCAATTATTGGGATTTAAATAATGAGCTTTTGCTAAGCCCTCGAGTGCAAGTCACATTTATACCTAACCAAAGGCTTAAACTTACAACGGCCTTTGGAGCATATTCTCAACCTCCATTCTACAGAGAGTTACGGGCATTTGATGGCTCCATCAACAGGAATTTAAAAGCCCAAAAATCCGTACATTTCATTACAGGCATAGAATATAATGTAGAATGGTGGGGTAGGCCATTTGT
>NZ_JAVJUY010000013.1:0-20971 GCF_040220315.1 Fulvivirga sp. | reverse complement strand
GTTTAATAGTTCAGCTTGCCTAAGTACACCTTCTTTGTTAAATGCCAACCTACGTGGTATTTTATTACTTTTATGATTTTTTGTAGCGCATTTTATTTCAACTCGATTTAAGTCGAACTCTTCAAAACAATGACTGACCATGGCTTTACAAGCCTCTGTCATGATACCTTTTCCCTGAAACTCTGAAGAAAGCCAGTATCCTATGCTGGTTGATTTATTGGTGCTATCAATTTTGTGAAGACCAATTTGGCCCACTGGTTCTCCATTATATTTAATGAGACATTCAAAACCGTTTCCTTGAAGTTTTTTTATTTCACAGCTCTTGTAGAATTCTCTCACATCATTTTCACTTTTAGTTTCCTTAACCCAAGGAAGCCATTCACCCAGATATACTCTTTGTCTATCGATTATAGAAAAAATATGAGGCGCATCATCTATTGAGATATAGGACAATTCTACTTGCGGGTTTATTAATTTGTTCATTCTTTTCTACTATAAATATTGTGTGTTGAGTCTTGTGGTTTTAGGCGATCATGATGATAAAATGATCTATTACTGATCCGAGTTAATCAGTAATAGATCATTAATTAAATAGATTTTTCAATAATTTTCTTTATTGAATCAATTATCAATTCGGGATCGTCATTCTGAATATGATGGCGACTGTTATTTGCTATTGTATGCACAGCACCTGGTATTTTATCCGCCAATTGCTTATGTAGCATAAGACGCAACTCTCGTGAATCTGGACTTTCCTCAGCATCTGCCAAGCCTGCAGTAATTATATGTAAAGGAACATCTGGAAATGAAGCTTCAGCGACCTGCTCAGCACTGAGATAAGAGAATATAAATTCATCGCGCATTCCACGTTCCATATTTTGCTCATCAGCTATTTGTTCTAAAACAAGCTCGGGTGTAAGCCCTTCAGGTAAATTTCCGAGACCAATTAATAACTCTGCTTCATGAATTACATCAACCAGAACCATCCCGGCCACTTTATCTGGGAATTTATGGGCATATGCTCTTGCATGAAGCCCTCCTATTGAATGTGCAACCAATATATAAGGTGCTTCAACCATACTATTGATTAATAACCGATCAAGTTCAATTGCTATAACCTCTGAGCTTCTAATTCCTGGCGCATTATCTGACTTACCTATACCCCCTCGATCATAGGAAATGGTAGTGGCGAAATCAGCAGTTTCCGGCTGAACTTTATTCCAAGTACTTAAAGATTCACCGAGGCCTGAAATAAAAACCACGGTATAACTTCCCTTTCCTTCAATCTTAGTTTGCAGAGCGTAATCACCAACTGAAATTTTCTTTTCGCGTGAAGGGACATAATCATCATCGCTATCGCAAGATGACAAGAGAGGCAGCGACAATAGCACTATAGCCATAACTTTGCCACCCATTTTTCTTAAATTTTTAGACTTTATCATTTGTGTAATAATTAATGTTAACACAAAAATATATCGCTCATTTACCTGCAAAAAACTTTTACCTCTGAGTACCACAATAAGAAAGATGAACCCAAAAATTTGCCTGGCGAGCCATAAAGTTTATTTAATAATTAATATGGAAATATGGACAGGATTGAAAATGTACGTGACTTTTGCGGTCGTCAACCCTTATTGGCCTCAAGCCATTGCAGACGTTTCTCGTCTGCCAAGTGCTTGATTGAAAACTCTTCAAATAATGCATCAAAACCATTACCATCTGGGCTGGCACCCATCATGCCCGCCATTACAGGTTTATTATCCATTAGATAAACCAGATTACTCATTTTGTAATTAATTCCATCTAATGAAAATAAAATCTTCACGTAATCTGATCTTCTGGTAGCTTTTATCCAGACAGACTCTGGCTTTTCAGACAACTCGATTACACTCCAGCTACTATGTTTGTAAGTAACCACTGTACTGAAATTATAATTGCCACCCACGAATTCAATTCCTGTCTTTATCCAGTTCTCCTCATCAATACGCAGCATCAATCCCATTTGATCAAAGCGATTCCTATAATTACCGGTAATCTTCATTGAAACTTCAAATTCTCCCCCTCTTATTGTATAGAGAAATGGACCATCATCAACAGTAAAGCCGTAATGTGTTTTTCTCCAAAAATCTGAATGAGGAGTTACATGCATTCTTAGAATTCCTTTTTGAATTTTCCAGGATTCAGGCTCATTTAGCCAATTCATATTTTCGAGCATAATGTAAAATTTAATGAATTTGGAGCTTTGGTATCTCTAATATTGGTAGTTCCGGAAACTGCTGATATATTAACTTAAAATAAAGTCCACAGCACTAGAGCATTGCAATTCAATAGGGTTTATTTTCAAAGCCTTTGTTTCAATAAAATCAAAAACCAGAGGCAACTCTGTACATCCTAAAACCAATCCATCGCAGAAATCGTATCTTTCAGACAACTCCTTAAAATATGATTTAAAATCCTCCTCCATCTTACCTGCCGCCAGTTCGGTTTGTATCTCTTGTATTTCATCCATCTCTTGGGTAGAAGGCACGACAACTTTAATACCTTTTTTAAGTAGAAAGCCTTTAAAAAAATCGTCCTCCATGGTAAACTTTGTTCCCAGAAGCAATACTTCTTCTAAGCCCTTTTGCTTTATATGAATAGCAGTCAATTCCAAGATGGAAATATTGGGATTGAGAGACTTAGCTCTTCTCTGATAGAATCGAACGCTTTGTGTAATGTGTTATTACAAATTATCAAACATGCAGGATTCATTGATAAAAGATCATCTAGATATGTCTTAAGTAAAAATGAGATCTCATTCCACGAACCTTGATCTGAATACCTAATCTTTATTTTATGATAATCAATACTATAAAGAATCAATGGACAGGAGTGAAATCCTCCCAATTTTGCGCTATATAATTCGTTTAATCGTTTGTAATATGTAATAGTTGAGGGATAACTAGTCCCACCTAATAATCCAATAGCTCTGTTTTGCATTTTTTAAGGAGATTCTACTTGTTCATCCAATTTTTAAAATCTGTGTATTTCTCCATACTCACGAAAATCTCTTTATTATTCTCCGGTGTTAAGTGAACTCTTAATTTGTTTGCGCTGTATTTCGTCAATTTTTTAATTGAACCAATTGAGACAATATACTGTCGGTTTATCCTATAGAAAAGATCCGGATCCAAACTAATGATCAATTTTTCGAGTGTCTGATCAATCAAATGCTGCTTGCCTTTCTTCGTCACAAGATAGGTGTATTTATTATCAGCAAAAAAATAAGCTGTATCTTTAATATCAACGATGTGAAGATCACTAGCCTCATTGACTAAAAATCTGCTTTTGTAGCGTTCCTGAGGGGGAACGAGTTGCTCGATAAGTTGTCTTATTTCTATTTTTCCTGACATGTAAAGCTTCTTTATTTGATGAAACTTATCAAGACTTTTCTTTAGGTCTTCATAACTTATAGGCTTTAACAGATAATCAATACTATTAACTTTAAATGCATTAATGGTATATTCATCGAAAGCGGTAGTGAAAATTATAGGAACCTGTAATGGCAAAGTTTCAAAGATGTTGAAGCTCAACCCATCCTCTAAATGGATATCCATAAAAACTAAATCAGGATCGGGATTAGATGAAAACCACTTTACGGCTGATTTTACCGAAGGTAATATTGCTTCCACCAAAATTTCTGGATCATATCTTCTTATCAGAGAATCAAGCTTCTTCTGAGCTAATGTCTCATCTTCTACAATTACAGTTCTCAACATACAGTTTAATTATTTTTAAGTAATGGTATACGAGCCACATACTTGTTTTTTTCAATACTAAATTCTGGCAATCTATCTGTTATGAGTTTATATCGATTAATAATATTGCTTTGACCAACACGAGTGGATGGCATACTTTGTATCCTCATCTGCAGATTATTTTCCACAACCAATACATTTTCATCTTCCACATGAATGCCAATTTTCAAAGGCTCGTCTTGAGAAAATGAATTATGTTTCACAGCATTTTCAATAAGTAACTGCAGGGTCAAAGGAGCTATCTGATAACTGAGATGGGCCTTTTTCAGATCGATCTTCAACTGCAGTTTATCTTCAAACCTGATCTTTAACAGGAACGTAAATGCCTTTACGAAATCAATCTCCGTTTTAAGGTCCACTAATTCATTATCCTTCTGTTCCAATAAATACCTGTAAGACTTTGCCAACTCATTTATAAATCTTTCAGATAAATTAGGATCAATATGCACCAGTGATGTAAGGACATTCAAGCTATTAAATAAAAAATGAGGATTAACCTGATTTTTTAATGATTCAAATTGCGCCTGAGCTACACCTTTTTCAATTTTTTCTTTTACTGAATTAATTCTGGAAGTAATATCTCTAACGCTCCAAATATTACCGTTTACGGCTGCTTCAAACTTTTGAGGGGCTGAGATAATTTCAAGTACTCGCTTATCCTTCATGTAAGCGGTCAACTTATTATCCGGTCCTTGTTGAGAGGATGCCAATTGAATTTCATTAATCAACTCTTGCTTATTTTCAACATTCTCCAAAAGCCTTTCTATTACAGTCGATTTGCCATTTTTCGTAAAGTCTAAATCAGACAAACCACATAACTGAACAAAGGCACGATTATGCAGAATAATGTGATCATTCAAATCTGCGACCATAATACCATCGGCCGTGGATTCAATTACATTTTGAAGTAAGGATAATGAATCCCTGGTTTTGATTTCAGATTCCTTACGCGAGAGTGCTGATGTAACAATTTCATTGAAAATGCTTAACGTTCTTACTTCCTCATCTCCCCAAGTTTTGTTGACAAATAAAGAATCATATCCTATAAAGCCAATCAAACTATTTTTAACCATCATTGGGATCAACAAAATCGATTTAGTGCCGTCTGATTCAAAAATTCGTTTTGATCCTTCAGCCTCGAGAGGCATATCTTCTATATCAGAAATTGCTATTATTTTGCCATTATCCAATTCATTAACTACCCAAGCTAATCTTTCTACAGCCAAACCCGTCTCATAGAATAGTGATTTTACTGATGCGCCTTTCTCGCTGCGCCATTCAAATAGGCAGTTTAGGTAATCTCTAGATTGATTTAGCTGATACACATATGTTCTTTCTACGCCAGCGAATCGGCCCAGGTCTTCAAGCATTAGTTCTAATGTATTTTGGAAATCGTTTTTAAGAAATGATTTAGACATATTGAGGAGCAATTCATAAGTCTCCGCCTGCCTCTGCAATCTTTTGGTGGCATCAACTGTCTGAGAAACATCTCTTATTGTTGCAATAAAGCCCTCTATCTCAGGATTGGCTAGAGCATTGACCATTTTTGCCTCTACAATTTTAATTTCACCTGTTTTGGTAATAACTCTGAACTGAACCAAAGCATCATTTCCAGGCATCTTCAACAGTTTTTGATATGCCCCACGAGTTATTATTCTATCATCCGGATGAACACGCTCAAGCGGAGCATGACTTAGAACTTCTTCAGGAGTAAAGCCTAAGATTTTGTATATAGAAGGTGATGAATACTTTACCGCCCCTGTTATATCAAGAACTTGAATAACATCTTCTACATTTTCAAGCATTTGTCTTAAATAGGTAAGTTGTCTTTCCGCAAGAACCATTTCTCCTTGCTTTTCATAGGCCTTAAAAAACATCAGCATATTTACCACTGAGGACATCAAGGCTATTATCAAAAATGTCACGAGTGCTTCACCCATTATTTCATTTATGAGCGGCATGTCTCTTGAATAAATAAAAGACAAAATAAATTCTACGATAATGGTGAAGGGGATTGACAGAAAATATGCAAGAACAATATTAATTATTAAGTTCTTTTTAGGTTTTTCATCTATTGGAAACACCTTATTTAAGACCCTGTTTGATTTGATCACAATTTGCCATAAGAACACAAATGCGAATAAGTTACTAATCCAATTTTCGATATTCGAATCATCTAAACCACCAGAGACGAAAATATTAGTTAGCTCGATTATTATGGAAAAAATCAGGGCAGATAAAAACTGTGTTTTAATGGTGACAATTTGATTATTCAAATTATTTTTCTTGTCAATGGTTTTCATTTTGCCCTGAATAAAGTTTACCAGTTTATTGAATTTTGATGGTCTTAGAAAGCGACACCGCACTTGCTTGAAACAGCCCTAATGCTCCATCAATATTAGATGGTACATTAGCCGGATTCTTCCCAAAAAGGCCACCATGTTGAGATGTTTCTGAAAGTGCTTTTAAAAAGTTGTAAGAGTCATAATCTATTGAATAGAGCTGCAAAGAAACTTCATCTCCAATATTTATTTTATGATAGTCGTCATCTTTATTTCCCCAGTACCAGAACTGCCCCTCAACATTTTGAGATTTATCAAAAAAGCGATCATCAAATACTATTATGTCTTCAGCGCGGGCTATTTGCTTTTTACCATTTACCTTTACTTCGGAGAAAAAGTAATTGGTAACCTCTGGATCATCCGACAACATACCATATAAATAATAGCCCTCTTCAAAATTAGGATCTCCACTTGCTATAAATTCATACCTGATACTGTCAATCATAATTATCTTAGGCATGGTGGAGCTAGCTGATATAAAATGATCACCTATTTCAATATTTAATGAGTAGGTAACACCCTGAATCCCTTTGAATCCTTCAGGACATTTATATATCCCTTTTTCACCTTCTATGAATTCGTATGATGTATTTTGATCATCAAAAACCAAAACTCTGGCTGCAGAAACTGGCAGTGAAAATGGTTGCGAGAAATAAGGTGTAGTTTGAGAAAGTCTAATGTAGCTTTCATTTAACTGGTCAAGAACGAAACCCTCGACTGCATACTGACTCTTAATATCAGATGGTTTTATTTCAATTACATCTTCACAAGATGTAAGGCATAATATGGCAATACTAAGTAATGTTAAAATTGTAGTTTTCATCTCTATATATTGATTAAAATTTTATGTTGTAAGTTACTGATGGCACGATAGTTCCGATCAGGGACATTTGAACCGCCTCCGTAACTTTAGGATTATCTTGGTTTTGTCTGGTCATGAGACTAAAAGGATTCTTTCTACCGTAAACATTGAATAGAGAGAAGTTCCAGCTACCTTCCCACTTACGATTATCATTCTTTTTTGAATCGATTGTAACAGAAAGATCTAACCTATGACTTGCCGGTAATCTATAACCATTTCTCTCATCATATACCGGAACAACAACACCCCCATACTCAAAACTTGAAGATGCAAGAGTAATTGGCATGCCACTGGCATAATTCCAAAAAGCTCCAATCTGAATTCTTTTATTAATTTGATAGGACCCCATCAAGTTAATACTATGAGGCCTGTCCTGACGAGGACTGTATGGGTTTCCGTCATTTATTCCATTAATGGTTCTTTCCGTCTTAGAAAGGGTATAACTTGCCCAGCCAGTTAGTTTACCTGTTGTTTTCTTAAGCATAAATTCAACACCATACGCTTCACCCTCTCCTGAGAGGATCTCACGCTCTACATGCTTATTCAGTAAGATATCAGCATTGTCTTTGAAGTCTATCTGATTTTGCAGCCATTTATAATAAACCTCGGTTGAAAACTCCCAGGTATTATTCTGAAAATTTCGAAAGTAACCTACAGCTAATTGATCAGCAATTTGAGGTTTAATAAGTTCATTACTTGCAATATATAAGTCAAGAGGAATACTTGATGTAGTATTAGAAGCTAGATGTAAATATTGAAACATCCTATTGTAAGAGGCCTTGATTGAGCTATAGGCGTTCAGGGTATACCTTGCATTGATCCTAGGCTCAAATCCTCCTTGTGAATGATAAAATTCTCCGTTTTCATAAAATACAGTGTCTGTCGGTATTGGATTACCATCTTCGTAGGTGTAAGTAGTTCCTCCAATGTTTTGTAATAGAGAATATCTTAAGCCAGGCTGAACCTGAAGTCTTTCAGATAATTTAATATCTGCACCTAAATAAATGGCAGATTCCAAAGCCTCTTCTTTATCAATTACGAAGTCGTTTTGAAATCCTGATCCTTTTACTTCTACATCACCCGGCTGAAATTTATGATGGATTGTAGAAACCCCAGCGTTGAAAGAAACATCAGAAGAAAAGAAATATTCAAAATCACCTTTGAAAGACAAGTCCCTTATGTACGCATCCCATTCAAAAGAAGTTGGGCCACTATCAGCGCCTAAATTATAATTGAAGTTGCTGTAGAGGTAAGTGAAATTGGCAAATAACTTATTGTTGAAAATATGGTTCCATCTTAAAGTGGCTGTTCTATTACCCCAACTCCAATGAAAAGCGTTTTTATATTTGAACACGTCATCCCCAAAATATCCTGAAAGAAATAATCTATCTCTCTCACCTAATTTTATATTTAATTTGGTGTTAAGATCATAGAAGTAAAGCTTCGTGTTTTTCACATTATCGTCATCGCTTGCTTTTAAGAATAAATCTGCATAAGTCCTTCTTCCGGAAACAATAAATGAGCTTTTATCTTTTACAATTGGACCCTCTAGCGTAAATCGACTGGCGATGGTTCCAATTCCGCCATTTCCTGACAGTTTTTTATTATTACCATCCTTCATTCTAATATCCAGTAATGAAGAAACTCTTCCTCCATATTGGGCCGGTATACCTCCTTTGTATAATTCCACTTCTTTAATCGCGTCAGCATTAAAAACCGAGAAGAAACCCATCAAATGTGATGGATTATAAACAATTGCTTCATCAAGCAAAATCATATTTTGATCTACCCCTCCTCCTCTTACGAAAAAACCTGTGGTACCTTCACCAGCAGATTGAACCCCCGGCAACGCCTGAATTGTCTTTAAAACATCAACCTCTCCCATAAAAGCGGGTGACTTTTTAATAAGTGAAACAGGCATCTTTTCACTACTCATTTTAATTATTTCAACATTTTCATTCGCCATTTTATCAGTGATCACAATTTCCTTTAATTGTGTTACTTCAGGGAAGAGATCAAATTGTAATAGTAAATCGGCCTTCAAGTTTACTTGCTTTTCAAGTTGTTGGTAACCAATGTAACTAACAGTAATTGTGTAAACACCTGCAGGAATTGAGAGCGAATAAAAACCATAGACATTGGAAACCGTTCCAGTTTTCAATTCTTGAACGTAAACAGTAGCACCAATAAGGTCTTCGCCAGTTTCAGCATCTTTCAGACTTCCACTGAGTGTAAACTTAGATTGAGCACTTAATATTGAGCTAAACATCAACATTAAGATCAAGAGTATATTCTTTTTCATATGTTATTTTTTTTACAAAAGTATTTGAGCGAAATGCCTTCAAGAAGTCAAAAGGAGTGAACACGAAAAAAGCAGGTGTGAATCAAAAAAATTTTGCAAAATAGCCTGTATATGACACAGAGAAAGGATTTCAAATACTAACCATAAAAAATATTCTAAAACTTTTTAATTAAGACACACGCATTTTACCAATTGTTAAAACGAGATTTGGAGTGCAGATCACCTACTATGAAGATGCAAAAAGAACGTATTGCCTACATTGATGTCATCAAGGTATTTTTAACCTGCTTGGTCGTTGCTCATCATGCAGGACAGGCTTATGGTGCCACGGGTGGAGTATGGTTGACACAAGATGAACCGCAATTAGCTTATCTCAAACCATTCTTCTTTTTAAACGCTTCTTACATGATGGGATTTTATTTTTTTATCTCGGGATATTTCATGTACTACTCTCTTCAAAATAAGCCTAAATTTCAATTTATACAGGATAGACTCCGCAGATTAGGCATCCCATTGCTGATATTTACTTTTTTTTTATTCACTCCGCTACATTATGCCTTGAGCGATAAAAGTGTCGGTGAATTAGAATTTATGGTAGATCTATATTTTAAGAGGGCGCCCTTAGCAACTGGCCATTTGTGGTTTGTAGCGTCTTTATTGGTCTACTCATTTATATACCTTATAGTAGATAAGTACTTTATAAATACTGAGGGCAAGCAACTATCTTTCAAATTTTGGTACCCATTGCTGTATCTTGCATTTCTTATACCAGTAAATGTTTTGATCAGGAGGCACTATCCAATTGATACATGGGTTACCTGGGGAATACCTATTGAAGTTGCTCACCTTCCGCAGTATTTAAGTCTTTTCCTCTTAGGGCCATTATTCAATAAAACTGGTTGGTTGGATAAAATCAAACTTTCAACCAGTTTATTCTATTTGCTTTTAGCCGCTTCTGCATTTCTTTTTAGAGAAAATCTATATGATACTTTACCAAAATTATGGAGTGAGTCAATAATAGAATCACTTTTGTGTGTAGGGATCTCATTGGGATTTATTAGCTTGTTTAAAATTGTTTTTACGAAAATGAATCCCCTATTAAAATTGATATCAGACAACTCCTACGGTATTTATATTTTCCACTTATTGATAGTTATAGCTTTACAAATCTTTCTTAAGGAATATGCTTTTGACTCTAATCTTAAGTTTATTATAGTGACCGTCTTTGCTATAGCAATATCATGCTTATTAACCCACTTCTTAAGGAAAAACCGATACATAAGACGAGTCCTTTGAAGAAAAAAGCCTATTTAAAGGGTTTTACCAATCTCACGATTGCTCATACTTTGAAATGATATCTCCTTTACCTTTTCAAACTGCTCGAACCTCGTAATTAAAACTCCGTTTTTGGTTATTTCACCAGTGACTGTAAGACGTTGTTCTCCAAATACGAGGGCTATTCCCGAATTGCCGATTAGAATATTATCAGTAACAATGATATTATCTCCAATCTTTAGAGCTGCTTGCAAGGCGTCTGAGTTTTTAGAAATTCTAATGGTAATCCTTTCTAAATCACCGTTAGGTATGGATTTCCAAACTTTACAATACCTACTAGAATCTTGCTGAGCAAAAATTTGATCAGTATTTGATAATAAGACTCCTATGGTTAAAAGAATGAAAAGTGGTTTCATTGAATTAATTGTTGAAATTCCATAATTATCATTTCTTCTCCTGAACCCGAATGAATCTTTTTATAGACCTTCTTAAAGCCAGCTTTTTTATAAAATTCTCTAGCAATTTTATTTCTGCTAAATACTTTAACCTGCCAATTACTTCGCAATGAAAAGCAGAGCTGTAATAACAGTGTACCGTAACCCTGCCTGTTAAAAAGCGGGTCAATGAATAAACCACCTATTTCTTGACCCATTAATGAGATAAATCCTATTATCCGGTCATCCTTGATCACCACGTAACTTTCACTATCAAGCATATATTCAGACTTTATTTTCTGATATTCTGATTTTACGAACTGCTTTTCTAAAAAAGGTTGAGTAAACGTATTTGCACGCTGTCATACGCCCAAGATTTGCTCTAAGTCTGAATGATCATACTGTCTTATCATATCATTTTCTTGCTTTAAATTTTATTAATTAAAAGCAACTCCATTTATATGTGGAATTTTGTAACCTAGAGGACCTGGGGTTTCGAAATTTTCAATGTCAATTTTAGAAAAACCTGAGTTCTCAATAACCTCTGCTGTATCTCTGGCATGATCACAACCATCGGCAATAAATTTTGATAATGGCTTTAAGTATTCTTGTAATTTCCTCGTTGTCGATCCTTTAGGAGCTCCAACATGCTCTATGAAAATAAATCGACCCCCTGGCTTTAATACACGTCTTATTTCTTGAGCCACTACTAACTGTGATGTTACCGAACAAAGTACGAGAGTGCTGATCACCACATCCATGCTGTTATCTTCATAAGGTAAATTCTCTGCAACACCTGTCGAAATGTTAGCATTTACTCCCTTTTCTCTAGCCTTTTCGATAAGGTATTTCTGCATAGCCTCATTAGGCTCCAAACCAAAATACTCAATGTTTGCAGGAAAGTAATCGAAATTAATGCCTGTTCCTGGTCCAATCTCAAGAACATTTCCCTGTAGATCTTTAAATAATCTTTTCTTATGTTCTGAATATAATTTATGAAGTGAATTGTCAGATTTGGAGTAAATCCAGGCGAATAATTTTTGACTCCTTGTTGCTTGATTATTACAAATTTTACACATTTTTTTAGTCGTTAATTTTTAAAGTGATTTATTAAAGAAGTCGATGACGTTTTTATTTATTTCTTGATGTATTCGGTCTACATCACCTGCTATAAGTTTTCTGAACGGTATCACTAATGGAAAATCAGAAAAACTCATGTGGTTGGCACCTTTTATAGTTATACTTTCATAACCGTTTTTGGCATAAGTATTAAGCCTTTCGTTCCAACCATCAACAAACAGGTATTGATAATATTCACGGCTCATATCATATTCCTGCTGAAGCTGTTTAGCGCTAAGTTCTTCCAATGGGATAACTTCACTTCTAAGCTCTAAGAATGGTTGATGAAACCCATCTTTGTAAAAGTTTCCAAAATAAAATCCGTCCATATTAATTCCTACTTTCAATCGATTGTCTCTGGTAAGTGAAGCTGCTGAGGTAGCTCCTCCCAACGAATGGCCGAACACACCCACTTTATCAAGGTTCAGCCTATTAAAAAACCGAGTCTTATTATCCTGATTTAGCGTTTCTATATAATTCAAAACGTATAATTGATCATCAGACCAGGTTTTGACTAAGGAATGAGCAAATTCTTCATCTTTCATTTTACCAAAAGGAATCGTAGCGCCTAATTGTCCATCAGAGAAAACCGTACCTGAAGCAGCAAATGGATGCTCAATACTTACTACCACATATCCGTGACTGGCCAGCTCGGCAAATTGAAAGTTATTTTGTGAATTATTTCCATTAAGTCCATGTGAAAAAAGCAATACAGGAAATTTTCTATCCCCTTGGGCAATAGCTACATTCTTTAATGCATTACTTTTTGACTTACTAAGTCGAGATAAAAGGATTTTGGGTATACCATAAAGTTGCTTCACATTATCATTAAAAACATCAGGATTGGGGTGATATGAAGCTTTTTCCTTTACACCATCTGATTGAGCAGGATAGAAAATTTTAATAAGTATTCTTCTAAAATCATCCTTTCTGACGGTAGCATCTTCATGCCGTGAATAGTCGGTTATCTCATAATCGGCTGAGCCAACTTCGGAATAGGCACCTGAAGGTTTCTTGAACTGGTTCTTACCTAAAACACTGATTACACCAATAGTTAAAACTGTAGCAACAGGAATAGCCACCATAATTAGAGCATTTTTGAGTTTTGTCTTTTTCATTTCATTGTATTTATTCGTTTTATGAGGCAAAGCTGGTAATTCAAAAAATGCAAAATGTTCGATCCGATAAATCCGAACCTCTTTAAATAAAGATTCTAGTTCGAATTTATAATCTGGAACTTTAGAATAATATTTAATGAAAAAACTAAATTTAGAGCAGTTTTAGGCCTATTTATCAATGTTATTTACTGGCGATTATTTTATAGAAATAGTTTTATTTCTGGGCGCCCTTCAGAGCTTTATTCTTGGAATGGTTCTGCATTTTAAAAAAGGGAAAGGGCACAGAATTTACTTAGCCTACTTTTTAATCACTATAGGTCTAATTCTTTTTGGCAGTCTATTACAGCGCAGTGTAGCATGGTCTTATGGTGTGATAATTGACCCTTTAGTGCTACTGTTGGGGCCCTGCCTTTATTTTTATGTTATTGGATTCTCCGGAAAAATCACAGTAAGTAAACTTCTAAAGCATTCCATGTTTCTAATACTTTACATTGGGATTTTAACCTGGTTCGCTTTTACAGTTATTAATGAACATGGTTGGAGTTTTCAATTAGCAGATTTCATCAAAAGTAATTACAGTAATCATTCGATATTAATCATTTTAGCAATTGGAAAAGTTAGCCATTTACTGTTTTACTCTGCTTTATCTATTAGAGCTCAAAAACATCATGAAAGGCAATTATTGAAATTTTACTCGGAAATAGGTGAACTAAATTTAAGGTGGGTTAAGCGGCTTATTATTGCATTTCTTGCACTTATCGCAATTACCTTTCTAAGTTTCACTGCTCAATTCTTATCAAAGGAATGGATAACGACTTTTGCTGGACTAAACCTTGCCTTGCTTACTGTTTTTGTTTATTACATCGCCTATCATGCCCTAAACCAACCAGCTATTTTTAGCGGAGCCATTAAGCTTTCGGATAACCAAGTGCCGAAACCAACAGAGAAATACAAAGCTAGTAAATTAGATAATTCGGTATCCGAAGTTTTAAAGAATGAGATAGTGAACCTAATGGAATCTAAAAAATTATACCTAGAAAGCGAATTGTCAATTCAACATTTGGCTAATGAAGTAAACCAATCTGTGCATATAGTTTCTCAGGTGTTGAATGATGTGATTGGTTTGAATTTTTATGAATTCGTAAATAAATATCGAGTGGAAGAGGCCAAAAATCTTCTCAAAGATCGTTCTTATAGACACCTTAATATTTTGGCGATAGGTTTAATGGCCGGGTTTAATTCGAAAACCTCCTTTAATACGACTTTCAAGAAATACACGGGTCTAACTCCTTCGAAATATCAGAAGTCAACTATTGGATAGTATTACAACAAGGGCACACCTGTGTGCCCTTGATTTGCTTACTTAAAATTTACCAATCTTTAAGCTTACATTACTTGAAAAACCAGACAGGTCATTATCTACGCCCTCAAGTTGATTATCAGAGGTAAATCTATAACCTACTCCTGCTCCAAAACGAATATTCTTGTGTAAATTGACCTCAATCTGGACTGATGGCTTAAATAAGAAATAAACCTGATCGTCAATATCCAGGTGGTCCATTTCATTATCTTCATCAGGGTATTTGGCTTTTGTTTTAACTTCAGCATAACCTGCACCTATCATTATTGGAATCGTAAGATGGACGAGTTTGTTGTTTCCGATCACTGGCTCAATAAATAATCCACCCTCACTACCCCTTAAATAACCACCATTTCCATCATCAACTCCAGCGATTGCAATTCTATTAAATTTGTTGCTAAACGATCTTCCAGCTAGACCTACTCTTACCACATCATTAAATATCACCCCACCTGATATCCCTGTCATAAAAATATTCTTCTCTATTACCTGAGCATGAGTAAAAGGCAGTTCTACGAACCAGCCTGTAAGTTTTAAATCATCTCCAAATAGTGTCGCTTCCTCAGTTTCCTGAGCGGAAGCATTCAACAAGAATATTACTAGAAATACCCCCGTTAAGATTGTCTTTAGTTTCATGATTGTTTTCATAATTATTAAATTTTTTCACAAAGCTATTTCCCTTTTTACTTGTGTTAAAACCAAAAAAGATGAATGCCAAAAAAGCGGAGGTGAGCGCTAAAAAGAGGAGAATGATACTCTTGCTGCTCTCTCAAATGATTTGAAATCAAACGAATTATGAGTGTACAATCCGGTGAACGAATTAAAAAAATTAAGGTGTAACTAATTGATATATAAATTATTAAATAGGGAATAAATAGGGCAGTCAATCCCGACTTTTTAGAAAAGCAGAGATTCTATAGCGTCTCCGCTTTTTTATTGTCACCAAAATTTCAGCCCGCCCAATCTAAACTTCATCCGCCAAATCCTACACTTCAGTAAGGTTAATTACTATTGAGCGTAACCTTCCTTCAATTTAGCACCATCCAAATGCTAAAGACATGAAAAGGTTTATCTACTTATCGCTCCTAATAACAACACTTACTGCGCAGTTTGCCTTCGGTCAGACCACCATCAAAGGTCAGGTGCTTACTGCCAAGGGTGAGCAGCTCATCGGTGCTAATATTTATATCGACAACACCTACGATGGTGCCTCTTCGGACATCAACGGCAATTTCACCTTCACAACTAACGAAAAAAACGAACAAACGCTGGTCGTTTCCATGATTGGCTACCACGAGTATCGTGAAACTGTAAACTGTGAAGGTCAGGTGCTTCAAGTCACTGCTAGTCTCAAGGAAAAAATTGATGAGATGACTGCAGTAACTATCACTGCTGGTGCTATGGATGCCAGTGATGAGAAAAAAGCCGTGGTGATGAAGCCTTTGGATATCGTTACTACATCTGGCGCTTTGGGTGACGTGATTGGTGCACTTACCAAACTGCCCGGCACCTCCACAGTAGGCAATGATGGACGATTATTCGTGAGAGGTGGAGATGCCTCCGAAACCAACATCTACTTTGATGGCTTGCAAGTGGGTAATGCTTATGGTAGTACCGCACAAAATGTACCTACCCGATCCAGGTTTAACCCGAACCTGTTTAGAGGCAGCTTTTTTAGCACGGGCGGCTATTCTGCAGAATACGGCCAGGCACTATCCTCGGCCCTAGTTTTAAATAGTATCGACATGCCGATCAGAGATCAAACCGACATCAGTCTTATGTCAGTTGGTGGGGGTTTGAGTCACACCATGGTGGGTGAAAATAGGGCATTGACTGCCTCAGCTAATTTTACAGACCTATCCCCTTATATGTCTATCATCAACCAACATATGGACTTCACCGATGCACCAAGTAATTGGGATGCTGAGGTTTTAGGTAGACAAAAAATTGGTAAATCAGGGATATTAAAAGGCTTTATGCACATTGAAGGTGCTAAAATGGCCTTGAACAGAGAGGATATCGACAGTGGAGAAATACAAGCCACTTCTATCGAGAATAGCTATCAGTTTGGAAATGTAAGCTTTAGAAATGTTGCTACAAATGGCTGGTCGTATTATGGTGGTGCTTCCATTTCTCATAATGAAGACCGCATTACAGTCGACACGGAAAATTACAAACGAACTAGCCTTTTAAATCACAACAAAGCGGTTGTCATCAAAGATTTCAGCGACAGGTTTTCATTAAAAAATGGACTTGAGACCTATGCCAATCAGTATGAAGAAATTGTTCTGAATGACGGCTTGGGCAGAAAATTAGAAGAGTTAACGATCAATCATTTTATTGAAGCCGACTATTATTTTAGCAGTAATCTCGTGCTAAGAGCAGGAGTCAGAAGCACCTACAACGATCTTTTAGAAGATAACTGGAGCACTTACCGAGCATCATTAGCCTATAAATTCTCTAAGTACGCACAGGTATCGGTGGCTTCAGGAACATTTTACCAATTGCCTGCAAATGAAGTAAGGATTCAAAACACTGCACTGGAAAACACGCAATCAGTGCATTACATAGCCAACTATTTGTACAGTAAAGAAGGACGAACTTTCCGTACAGAGGCATTTTACAAATCCTATGATAACTTGGTACTGTTCGGGCAATCTGAAGGATTAGATTTTACTGATTTAACAAATAACGGCTCGGGCTATGCTCAGGGATTCGATGTGTTTTATCGGGATAATAAATCGTTGAAAAGCACGGACTTCTGGATTACCTATTCCTTCACAGATAGCAAAAGAAATCTGGGTGGGTTTGAATCTAAAGTTCGCCCCGGTTTTGCGCCTTTGCACAATGCCTCGGTGGTGATGAAAAGGTTTTTTCGACCACTCCATTCGCAGCTTGGGTTCTCCTACAGTTGGAATAGTGGCTACACCTATCACAATCCAAATCTGGAAGGTGAAATGCAATCAAAAACACCTGCTTTTAATAACCTGAGTTTTAGCTGGAGCTACCTGCCAACACCCAATCTCATCATTCACTTTGAGTGCAGCAATGTATTAGGCAGCGATAATATTTTCGGCTATCAATATACCAATCAACCAAATGAAAACGGGGTTTTTGAAGGAAGACCACAAGGACAAGTGGCAGATCGATTCGTCTTCTTAGGTGTATTCCTGACCCTTTCCAAAGACAAAAACGCAAATCAATTAAACAATTTATAAAATCAATTTAAATACCTATACCATGAAAAAGTTAACACTAGTATTCACTCTTTTATTATGTGCATTATTCACTAATGCCAAAGACAACACGGCATACATCAATGCCATGAAAACACAAATTGAGACGTTCAATAATTCCAAAAGCCAGGAAGAGTTACAAGCCTCTGCCAATGCCTTCGAACGTATCGCGCAAAAAGAAACTACCGAATGGTTGCCATTATATTATGCGGCTCATGCTTACATTAAAATGGGCTTTAACAATACGCTATCGTTAGAAGAAAAAGATAGCTACTATGACAAAGCCATTGCATTGATAGAAAAAGCCGGAGAAATCTCACCGAACAACTCCGAGATTACTGCCTTAAAAGGTTATGCCCTTATGGGTAAATTATCTGCCGATTCTGCCAACAGAGGCCAAACAATGTCGCCCTTAGTGATGCAAGCATTCGGTCAGGCAATGCAGCAAAATCCTGAAAATCCAAGACCGCTGGTTTTGATGGCTCAAATGGAATACGGCATGGCTCAGTTTTTTGGCAGTAGCACTGAAAAAGCTTGTGGCATGGCTAACCAAAGCCTTGCGCTATTTGAAGCAGAAGCTGCTGAAGGCATCAACCCTACGTGGGGAGCTGGTCAGGCAGAAGCCATTGTATCTCAATGCAATTAGTTAAAAAAAGAGCTATTTTAGGTTTTTATTGAAGTATGGAGAATTACAATTCTAACACACCCAAGAGCTGGAGATACTATAAAAATCTAAGATTACTCATTTTGGTAAATCTTGTAATTGCGCTTGTAATTACTATTACATTCAATTTAGAAACCGTAGGAACTCTGGCTTTTTTTTCAAAATGGCCAGAGTTTGTTTATGCTTTTCTAATATCATTTGTTTTAAGCTATGGTATTTCATTTATAACTGATGAAACTGACAAACGAATCAGCTGGATTCATAGCCCATTGAAAAGGCTGTTGGTAGAAGTGATTGCCGTATCCATATTCGCTTTTTTTATCGGACTGCTATTTTCCTCCATTACACTAGTAGCATTTTATGATTTTACATTTAGCACATTGCCTTGGGATGAATTGGTGATCCGCACTAAATATCCCATCATGATATCTCTGTTTGTTACTTTGATTTTCACCAGTAGGTCGTTTCTCTTTGAATGGAAATCAGCCGCCATTGCTACGGAAAAAATGCGTGCCGACAAATTTGAAGGCCAGTACCAATCCCTGAAAAATCAACTAAACCCACATTTTCTGTTTAACTCTTTCAATACACTGAGCAATTTGGTGCATGAAGACCAGGATAAGGCCACAGAGTTCATTCAAAAACTGTCGAAGATTTACCGTTATGTGCTGGAAGTACAGAAAGAAGAATTGGTCAGTTTGGATCAGGAATTGTCATTTTTAGAAAGTTATATAGGTCTACAAAAATTACGGTTTGGAGATAGTTTGGTAGTCAACATCGATGTAAAGCAGAAGGATTTATTAATTCCGCCACTAACTTTGCAGCTATTACTTGAAAATGCGATTAAGCACAACGTGGTATCACAAGACAGGCCATTGAACATTAAAATCTTTGATCACGATGACAGAATCACGATTTCGAACAACCTTCAACCTAAAGATGTAGAGGAAAGTTCGACTGGCATTGGCTTAGAGAATATTCGTTCACAGCTGAACTATTTTACGAATCAACAATTGACCATCACCAAAACTGCCGATGAATTTATTGTGGAATTACCCTTACTCAAAGACCTATGAACGTACTGATTATAGAGGATGAGCTACCGGCACAACGAAGGTTAAAGCGGCAACTTGCGGAAATTGACCGAGATATTAAGGTGCTGGATTGTTTAGAGTCAATTGCGAGTGGTAAAGCCTGGTTTGAGAACAACCCTGACCCAGATCTTCTGTTTTTAGACATCCAACTAGCTGATGGGCTAAGTTTTAAATTGCTGGAGCAGTTAAAAACCGAATGCCCCATCATCTTTTGCACGGCTTATGATGAATATGCCATTAAAGCTTTTAAGCATAATAGCATCGATTACCTGCTAAAACCCATAGACCAAGACGATCTTGAAGCTGCAATAAAAAAGTTTCGTAAAAACGCCCACAAACAAATTGACCTAAGCAAACTTCAGGAAATACTACAGCCAAAGAAGGACTACAAACAACGGTTTATGGTAAAAATTGGTGAGAAAATACAGAGTATTAACATCGCCTCCATCGACTACTTTTACAGCGACCAAAAAGCAACCTTCTTAAAAACCAAAGACAACAAAAAATACCTGATTGATTACCCGTTGGATCAGTTAGAAGAACTGTTAGACCCCACCAGCTATTTTAGGTTAAACAGAAAGTACATCACCCACCACAACGCCATTGAAGAAGTATTTTCATTCAGTAATAGTCGTTTAAAAGTGACGCTTAAGAATAGTGACGATGACAACATTTTAATTAGTCGGGAGAAAGTGCAAAAGTTTAAGGACTGGTTGGATGCTTAAAGGCTTCAGGTTTACTAGATAAAAGAGTATAAATTTTTTAAGTAAATGTTAAATAGTTTTTACATAAAATGTTATATTTGTAAATACAATTTAATGTTATGGGAAGAGAAAAGCCAATATTATTACCAAAGCATAAGAAACTGCTAAGAGATCTAGGTGAGAATATTAAGCTGGCAAGGCTGAGAAGAAAATTTAGTGCTGAGCAGGTTTCAGAACGTGCAAATATCAGTCGCCCTACTTTATTATCCATAGAAAAAGGATCCGAGAGTGTGAGTATAGGTCTCTATCTGCAGGTACTCATTGTACTTGGGTTGGAAAAGGACTTATCATTAATTGCAATAGATGATAAATTGGGCAGAAAACTGCAGGATGCAGAATTAAGCGTAAAAGAACGGGCTCCTAAAAAGAATCGCGGATGAGGAAAAATATTTCTGTATACGCAGATTGGGAAGGGTTACACAAACCAACCCTTATTGGCGTATTACATGCAGATTTACTACGAGGAAATGAGATATTTTCATTTGAGTATGATTCAAATTGGTTGCAATCTGGGCATACTCAATTACTTGATCCTGACTTACAGCTCTACGCAGGGGTTCAATACCTGAATGATCAAGAGAAAACGAATTTCGGCTTATTTCTA
>NZ_JAVJUY010000012.1:0-10323 GCF_040220315.1 Fulvivirga sp. | reverse complement strand
CCACCAAAGTACCGGCAGGAATTGGGTGTGCAAAGTCCACTTTATCAGATGAAACAGTAACCACCCGCTTTCTGGTAAATCGAGTGGCTGTTATAAATGCTACCTCATCCATTAATTGCAAAGCAGTACCTCCAAACAAAGTATCGTAATGGTTCGTAGTATTCGGAAATACTGCTTTAAAGATTGAGGTTTTAGATTTCTCTATTCTTTCTGTCAAATTCATGGCTACTAAAAATTATAGCTCAATTTAACATAAAAGCTTCTTCCACGAGAATTAAATCAATTAATCTCATTATAATCTTCATTTAACAAATTTTCGATACGACCAGTAAGTGTTAGGTTCTTTTTTATTTTATAATTACCGGATACATCAAATAACAGATAATCGTCTAGCTCAGAAGTGCCCAATGCACCAAATGGGCCTAAAGAGGCATCGTAAAATACATCCGGCCTGCTATTAATGAAGTTAGCCGTTAGTTGAGCAGAAAATTTGTTTTGAGGGTTGTATTCGATGGCCCCAAAAATCTGCCTAGTTGGTCTTCTAACCAAATCAGACTCCTGATCTTCTGAAGATAAAAACACTCCGTTTGAATATAGTTGCACATGATTATTGCCGGTATAATCTGCATCTAAATCTTCATCTGTACTTAACATTTCAGTTTCCAGCCATGTTGCTCCTGCTCTTAGTTTTAATGTAGCGAACAAATCATATTCAGCCTCCAGCTCCAGTCCTGTAATATTTTGTTCAGCAATATTGATATACGTGTCGCCTAAATAATCATTAAATGTTAAATTGGAGATTGGATTGCCAGAATTCCATAGATACACATATTCGATTGCATCTTCCACCTTAGTTTGGAATGCAGAGGCCGTGAAAAACCCTTTTGTTGCCCATTTATGCTTCACACCTAACTCAACCGCTCTGGATGTTTCAGGGTTTAGGTTTTCATTGCCTCTGGTAGTAAAATTAAACACTCCATCAGGTGAATAAAGCTGTGTAAGCGATGGCTGATTGAAGCCTTGAGAATAAGATAAGTATATTAAAGAATTATTTAGTTGATATGACGGGCTAAAATCAAAACTCCAGTTATCTGAACCGTTTGATAATTCTGAGTATCTAACACTAGACGTGATATACAGATTGTCTAAAATATCTATTGACTCACCTACATGATAATTGACACTTGCAAAAGCATATTTCGATTCTAATGACATATCTACGGAGTCGTAGTCAGTTGTTTGTTCAAGAACACCAAATGCTCCGTTACTATAAAAATACGTTATCAAGTCCATTTCTTCCTTATAAATTCCAGCGCCTACAATTGCTGAAAATGAGCCGTTACTCTGATAGGTTAATTGAAGTTCATTTGTATTTAGAAACCCATCTGTTTCGTTGCTTACAAATGTTTGATCGTAAATACTTGGAGCCACCAAAGAGGAATCATCTACAGATAAACGAGTTGATTGGCTATAACCTCCGTTAAACGATGCATTTAATTTTTCATTTAATTGATAATTGAGACTATACTGAATTAAATCCCGATTAAAATCCAGGGTATAATTATCATCATCGACATACGCTCCATCATCAATATCTGCTTCCTGATCTGCTTTTTTGTAACTTATGGATGCGTCAAATACATTGTTTTTATAACCAGCTTTAAAGGAGTAATCTGTCTTTCTAAAGTCATCTTCATCTGGCTGTTTAAAAGTATCTGTAGTTGTAGTATCCTGAGCGGCATTAATTCCATTTATGCTTGAATTAAAGACAGACCCATTTAAATAAAATCCATTTATTCCGTAGTTTAAAAATAGATTTTGATTGGTAGCCACTCCTCCGCCACCAAGAGAACCCACTTGTACTGAGGCATTGCCCGCCAGCCCGTCCTGTGCCTTTTTTGTAATGATATTGATAACACCACCAATGCCACCAGTGCCGTACAATGCTCCATGAGATCCTTTAATGATCTCAATTCGCTCTATATTGGCAACAGAAATTTCTGAAAAATCAATGGCCCCATTGGGTGATGATGGGTCAGTAATCTTAACACCGTCAATTAATACATTCACATGGTTACTGTTGCTGCCACGCATAAATAAAGACTGGTTGCTACCCGGATTTTGACCGGACCCGACCACATAAATTGAAGTTTCATTAGATAGTAGTTCACCCACAGTATTATAAGCACTTTGCTCAATTTCTGAACTGGTGATAACTCTGGCACTTCTGCTTGTAGTAAATACTTCTTTGGCCATTCTGTTTCCTGAAATAATGACCTCGTTGAGCACAGTGTCTTGTTTTATCTCCTGTGCAAAAAGATAAGCTGGTGCTGTAGCCAGCGCAATAAATAGTAGTTTTCTTCTCATAGCTTTAACTAGTTTAACTATGAGCTTTTTGGTAAAGAAATTGAATAATATGGATTGCCAGGCAAACACATTTTACTCATCACTTTTCTCCCGAAAGCTCTGATAAAAAAATGACTATGGCAGGTCTCCTGGCTTACTCTACTTGCTGTACCTTCCCACCCCGATAGCTATCGGGACAGTGGTTTTTGATTTTCAACAAGCTTTTAAGAGCTTACAGTTGCGGGGACAGCTCCGGAATTCCATTTACATGGTCACCGGATTCCCTTTTAATCCTGATGAGTTGTAAAGCCCATCAGCAACCAATAATCAACACAAAGGTAGAAAAGATTTTATAAGCTGCTTCCAATTTGTTTAATATTGTTTATTCGTTATTCAACAATAGTTCATGAACAGATTAGGCATATTCATTCTAACTATATTGGTTGCAGCCTGCTCAAAAAACCAGCAAAAAGAGGAGGTTATAAAGACACATCCCTCTGAAAGCCTGTCACTTAACTATGCCACAGGGTTTGAAGTACACTATTACGAAGGCTATAAAAAGGTGATTGTAAAAAAACCATTTATGAATGCCGAAAGTGGCCTTGAGTACATTCTATCTGATAACCCGCAATCATTATCTGAAGACCTCAAATCAAAATCAATCATCAAGACTCCCATTAACTCAATTGTATGCACCTCCACCACTCATATACCCTTTCTTGATTACTTGAATGAGAGTAATTCATTAGTCGGTTTTCCAACAACCGATTACATCAGTTCTGAAAAAATGCGTCAAATAATTGATAATGGCCAAGTAGCTGAACTGGGCATTGATAAAGAAATGAATGTTGAGCGTTTAGTAGAGCTTGATCCAGATATTGTAATGGGTTACACGATTAGCGGTGATCTTGGGCAATTCAATAAAATCAACCAGTTAGGCATTGCAACAGTAATGAATGCTGAATACCTTGAAGAGCATCCTTTAGGAAGATCTGAATGGATTAAGTTTGTGGCTACCTTCTTTAATAAAGAACAACTGGCCGATTCTGTTTTCAAGGTTATTGAAGAAAATTATCTCAAGTATCAAAGGTTAGTTGCGAGGCAAAACAAAAAACCAACCGTACTTTCTGGTATTGTGTATGGAGATACCTGGTATTTGCCTGGGGGCGAAAATTATGCTGCCAAGCTTATTGATGATGCTGGTGGAAATTATCTGTGGTCTTCAGATTCCACCAGAGGCTTTCTGGAACTTAGCTTTGAATCGGTTTATGAAAAAGCACATGAAGCTAATTATTGGATTGGTGTTGCGAGTTTTGAAACCCTGGAATCCATTAAAAAAGCAGATGTTCGGTATGCCGATTTTTCTGCTTTCAAAGATGGGCGGGTTTATACCAATAATTGGCGTAAAGGGGCAAAAGGCGGCAGTGAATTTTTAGAATTAGGTTATCTTAGGCCGGATTTAATCCTGGCTGATCTAATTGAAATCATGCATCCGGAGTTAATAGACCACGAACTTTATTTTCATAAAAAGCTTGAGTGATTTTTTTTAAACCGCAGAGGTCACAGAGAGCCGCAGAGGTGTACTCTGTGCAACTCTGGGTTCTCTATGGTTAAAATTATTGAAAATGGAATTAAATAAGATTACAGAAACAATCATTGGCGCAGCGATAAAGGTTCACAAAGAGCTGGGTCCAGGTTTCCTTGAATCTGCATATCAGGAGTGCCTGTTCTACGAATTAGTGCAACAAGGTCTATTTGTTGAAAAAGAGAAAGCATTACCATTAGTTTATCAGGAAGTTAAAATGGATATTGGATATCGCATCGATCATTGGTTGAACATCAAGTAATTGTTGAAATAAAATCAGTAGATCAACTCAATGACATCCATATGGCCCAGGTTTTGACTTATCTTAAGCTAAGCAACAATAAGATAGGATTGCTGATTAATTTTAATGTGAGTTTGCTCACAAACGGACTAAAAAGAGTGATTAATAAATTCTATAAGGAGGAAACTTTAAACCGATGAGTTAAAAGAGAACCGCAGAGAAATGCTCTGTGCAACTTTGCGTGCTCTGCGGTTAAAAAACCATAAATGGATAAGAAATATACATACAAATTATTCCTGTGGCTACCTGCCACTATTATTCTATTGCTGCTGATTAATGTCTCATTAGGCAGTATTTCAATTCCATTTTCTGATATCATTTCTTTACTGATTGGAGGTGAGTCCACCAAAGAGAGCTGGGCAAATATTCTATTCAATTTTCGCCTGCCAAAGGCGCTTGCCGCCATCATTGTTGGTATCGGATTGTCGGTTTCAGGGCTGCAAATGCAGACTCTTTTCAGAAATCCCTTAGCAGGCCCATTTGTGCTAGGCTTAAGTTCAGGAGCAAGTTTGGGTGTTGCCTTATTACTTCTTGCCGGAGTGAGTGTGAGTACGTTAGGTCTTTTTGATTTAACCGGCTGGGTAGTAGTTATAGCTGCAAGTTTAGGATCAGGATTGGTTCTATTATTAGTGATGGCTGTTTCTCTGAGAGTTCGCGATAGCATGACTTTATTGATCATAGGGCTCATGTTTGGTAGTCTTACTGGTGCCGTGGTAAGTATTCTACAATATTTTTCTACCGGAGAAGAAGTACAAGTATATCTTTTCTGGACATTTGGCAGCCTTGGAGGATTGAGCTGGAATGAAGTGAGCATACTTTCTATAATTGTGGCCATAGGAATTCTAATGTCTCTGTTCTTAGTCAAACCCTTGAATGCCCTATTACTAAGCGAGAACTATGCTAAAAGTATGGGGCTAGATGTTAAAAAAGCCCGAATTCTAATCATTCTAGGAACAAGTTTGCTAGCCGGAAGCATCACTGCTTTTTGTGGCCCAATAGCATTTATTGGCTTAGCTGTGCCGCACCTTACCAGATTACTATTCAGCACGGCTGATCATAAAATATTGCTTCCTGCTGTAGCCATGACGGGTGCCATTATCATGTTGGTTTGTGACATAGTGAGCCAGGTGCCGGGTAGTGATATGATTCTGCCCATCAATGCAATTACTTCACTTTTAGGAGCGCCAGTTGTTATATGGATTATTTTACGAAGAGGTTCCATGCGTAATTCTTTTGCTAATTGACAGACAATAAAACCATATTATCACTTAAAAATCTGGAAGTAGGTTATCAGTTAAAAAAGAAACGATTATCAATACTTTCGAACATCAATCTACTACTGAAGCAAGGCGAGTTGGTTTGTTTTATGGGGCCAAATGGAGTTGGAAAATCCACGCTCATCAGAACCATTTGTGGTGCACAAAAGGCTTTATCAGGAGCTATCAAAGTCAATTCTAATAACCTTAATGAACTAAGCGCTAATGATTTAGCTCAAACAATAAGTGTAGTACTCACTGATAAAGTCAGTGGAGGAAATATGAGTGTTAAAGACTTGGTGAGTCTGGGTAGGTACCCTTATGTAGGTTGGAATATTAAGTTTTCTTCGGAGGATATAGAACATATTAATAAGGCCATTACACTGACCAAAATTGAGCCTCTGGCTGACAAAAAATTATATGAATTGAGTGATGGTCAGTTACAAAAAGTGATGATCGCCCGCGCAGTGTGCCAGAATACGCCTATCTTGATATTAGATGAGCCTACTGCCCATTTAGATTTAAATAACCGGGTAGAAGTCATTAATATGCTTAGTGATTTAGCCAAATCAACTAATAAGGCCGTACTAATGGCCACACATGAACTTGACTTGGCGCTTCAATCGGCAGATCGTATTTGGTTAGCTGGCTCGAATGACCCTATCATTGATGGGTTTCCTGAAGATTTGGTGCTTAATGGTAAAATTGATGATGTATTTGAACTGAAAGGTTTTGATCTGAAGACAGGAAGGCTAGAAAAAAACCTCGGAAAAGGCAGTGTTCAGCTTAAAGGAGATGGTCATACCTATTTATGGACAAAAAATGCACTAGAGCGACATGGCTTTAGCGTTGAAAATAAAGCTGAAATTCAAATCGAAATTAAGGAAGGTGATCAACTTAGTTGGATTGTAAAAAACAAGGGCGAACACAGTGTGTCCACCCTTGAGAACCTTATACAAATTATCAAATTACCCGAATAAGGCGGGCTACCTTTCTTCATTTAAACTCCAGTTATACTCGTAATGCGAAACCGCATAACTGGAAGGTATTGGTGTAGTTCTGTACTTATTGATGAAATCTACCACCGAATTAGCCCCATTCATTGTAAAATCTTTCTGATACCATTCAAAGATTTTAGAAAGGGCCACATTCTTGTTCGAGGCATCCACTTTTAACCACTCTTTATCATTAATCGCCTTTTTTGTACGCTCTGTTAATTTTGAATCCAGATTATCTGGTGTGAAGGCAAAACTTGCCAATGGCGGACAGCTCTTTGCCGCGCATGCTAATACAAAATGAAATCTTGGATCTTTATACGTCAGCAATAATTTCTTTATCTCAAGAAAATTAAGGGTTATAGATTCACCAGCCACTTGATGTTTCACTTTATCAAAGAAACCACTCTGATCTAATGGCGATTTAAGTGGATAATATTTTGCCACCTGATAAATCACAACTAGGTTATACGCATTAATATAAAATGCCTGCTTTTCTTTATCCGATGCTTTCGCAAGATTCATTGCACCTATTTCATCATATAGACTTTGAATTTCAGAAAAGTTGGCTTTAACTGATTTATAGGCTACCAAGCCATTATGCACATATTTATTAAAAAATGTATTCGATTCTGCGTAGAATGTAGGCAAGCCTGCACCATAAGACGTTATGGCCATCAGAAGTGTTACGGATAATAAAGCTAATTTTTTCATAGTTTTAATTATTTGGTGGTTGCATTTACGCCAATGCTACTGTAGTTGTTTGTCTGTCATCAGACATTTATAGATTTCTGACAAATTCCCGGCCAAAGCTGTCAGCAGCGTGACTATTAATTGCTAACTTATGAGTGAGATTGTCAAGTAAAGGACAATGCGAATTTATTTGCTTAACCAAACCATGCATTGTGCGTAACACACAACCATGCGTTTAAAACTAGGGATATGAAACATGTAGTAATCATTGGCAATGGCATTGCCGGAATTACAGCCGCACGGCACATCAGAAAACTAAGTGATTATGAAATAACGGTCATATCTGCTGAATCAGAATACTTCTGGTCTCGCACCGCATTAATGTATGTGTACATGGGCCACATGAAGCTCAAGCATACGCAACCTTATGAAAATTGGTTTTGGGAGAAGAACAATATCAACCTTGTGAAAGAATATGTGCAGGCAATTGACCTCGAAAATAAAATAGTAACCTATTCATCTGGAGGATCTGTTAAATACGATGTGTTGATTTTAGCCACAGGTGCCCAGCCAAATAAATTCGGGTGGCCTGGGCAGGATTTAGAAGGAGTAAGTGGCATGGTTAGTCAGCAGGATTTAGAGTATATAGAAAAATATACCAAAGGTATTGATCGAGGCGTCATTGTTGGTGGTGGTTTAATAGGTGTGGAGCTGGCCGAAATGCTTCACTCTAGAAGTATAAAAGTATCCTTTCTGGTTAGGGAAGAGCAGTTTTGGGATAATGTATTGCCAAAACAGGAAGCTGCGTTAATTAGCAATCACATTCGTGAACACCATATTGACTTACGACTAAAAACAGAGCTAAAAGAAATAATTGGAGATGAAAACGGTAGGGTGAAGGCCGTGATTACAGGCGATGGTAAAGAAATTCCCTGTCAGTTTGTTGGGCTCACCGCTGGCGTACATCCGAATATTCAACTTGCTAAATCATCGGGCATAGAATGTGGCCGAGGCGTATTAGTAAATGAGTTTATGGAAACCTCCATACCCGATATTTATGCCATTGGCGACTGTGCAGAACGGAGAACACCTGTACCAGGCAGAGCACCGGTAGAGCAAGTTTGGTATACTGGCAGAATGATGGGCGAAACTGTAGCCAAAACAGTTACTGGAACAAAAACGGAATACACTCCTGGGCATTGGTTTAACTCCGCTAAGTTTTTTGACATAGAATATCAAACCTATGGTCGGGTTTGGAACCAACTTCGTGAAAATGAAGCTGAGTTTTATTGGCAACATGATTCTGAAAGTATTGCTATGCATTTTATTTATGATCAGCGAGATCAGAAATTCTTGGGTGTCAATACTTTTGGAATAAGGCTCAGGCATGAAGTATTTGACCATTGGCTAAAAGAAAAAGCTACCATTCAGTTCGTGTTGGAAAATCTAAGATCGGCCAATTTCGATCCTGAATTTTTTAAACGGTATGAACAACAAATTGTGGAAGCATATAACAGCGAACACCCAGACATGCAGGTCATTTTAAAAGGAAAGAAAAGTATCATCGAAAAAATATTCGGATAAATGAAAGTAGTTAAAACGTTAGGCTTGGTTTTATTCTTGGTAGGATTCGGCATTTTCAATGCCACATTCTTTACTGCAGATTATCAGCTCACTGAGTCAATTTTAAAAGATCAATTAGGAGAAAATGATAAGGTACAGCTCTTCAATGAAAATTCAGACCTTACTAATAAGACCATCACGTCAAACTTCCAGTTTGTTAGTAGCCTTGATGAAACTTTCAGAAAGGTGAATGAAATTCAGTTGAGTAAATATGCCATTTCTGATGAAGAAATTGATGCACTGATTGCAGCAAACACAGACAATTTCAGTTTACAAACCCTTTCGATACTCGGTGATAGTGATTTGGCAGAATACAAAAGAAAAACTTTTAATGACTATGGTAATTGGCTGGATGGCCGCTCTTTCAATTCAAAAGAAGAAATGAAAGCCCTAGTCAGTCAGGTAGTTGATAACATCAAAAAATACCAGATCGTTAATGAAAAAGGATTTGATCAATACAAAGTTAAGGATCTTAAATATGCTTTAACCAAAGCCAGTGCTGTTGGACCGGTTGCCTCCGACCCGGCATTATTTCTTGTTCTAACTTACGTTTTATGTATAGTGGGTGCCTTTTTATATATAATCCCAAAAATTAACGATGGGCCTCCTGGAATTAAGAATAATGGTATTTTCCATAGTGCCATGAAAAATACGGGCTGGCTTGGCATTCTTACAGGGGCATTCTTAATCGCCTTTTACATAGTACTCTACTTCTACCCTGAATACATGACAAACTGGATCATCATGGTAGACCCTCTGAGTCAGTTTTTAAAAGGTTCTGATGCGGGCAGGTTCTTTTTATATGGCTTCATTTACACACTCTGTATTTTGGTAATGGGTGTGAGAATGCTCATTAAGTACCGCCATTCTAAGTATCAGATGGTACGCACTTTTTCGGTCATGTTTTTTCAAACAGCTTTTGCTTTCTTAATTCCTGAAATACTATTGCGGTTAAATCAACCGTATTTCGATTTCAAAAATATTTGGCCACTGGACTATGACTTTTTCTTTGATAACGAACTGGACACGTTACTGGCCAGTGGTGGTTTGGGCCTATTTATGCTGGGTTGGGGTATTGCTTTGATTATTATTGGAGTACCCGTATTTGTCTATTTCTTTGGCAAACGATGGTATTGCTCTTGGGTATGTGGCTGTGGTGGCCTGGCAGAAACATTGGGTGACCCATACAGACAGCTTTCCGACAAGTCTTTAGGGGCTTGGAAAGTGGAACGCTGGATGATTCATTCTGTGTTGGTATTTGCTGTGGTTATGACTGGCGGAGTGCTTTACACCTATTGGACTGGCAACAGCCAGGTTTTCGGATTTAGTACGTATGATGTTCGCTCTGTGTATGGCGCCTGGATAGGTGCTGGCTTTGCTGGTGTCGTAGGCACAGGTTTTTATCCATTGATGGGCAACAGGGTTTGGTGCCGTTTTGGTTGTCCGTTAGCTGCGTATTTGGGTATCATCCAACGATTTAAATCCAGATTTAGGATCACCACCAATGGCGGGCAATGCATTAGT
>NZ_JAVJUY010000011.1:0-4133 GCF_040220315.1 Fulvivirga sp. | reverse complement strand
GATCAAAGAGTCTGTGACAAGACCAATAGGCGGGCTGTCAATTATGATATATTCATATGATTTTTTTAGCTCTTCAATTAATTTTGATGTGGCTGGTTTTAATAGTAATTCAGATGGATTGGGAGGTACCGTGCCGCTATTAATGATATCCAAATTCTCAAATCTGGTAGATTGGATAATTTCATTAATGGATGAATTACCGGCCAAATAATCACTGAGACCGTACTCTTCAGATATTTCAAAGTCTTTTAGGATTTTCGGCCTTCTCATATCCGCTCCTATTAAAATCGTTTTTTTTCCACTATAAGCATGAATTAGAGCCAAATTGTTAGAAAAAAATGTCTTTCCTTCGCCACTCAAAGCAGAAGTAATGAGTATGACTTTATTTTTTATATCACTTGTGAAAAAATTGAGGTTTGATCTCACGGATCTAAATGACTCTGAAATAGCCGAGCGAGGTGCAGCTTCTACAATTAAATTTTGATCTTTTTGATTATGTCCAATGACTCCCATAAATGGAATGGAAGTGTGCTTTTCAATATCTTCTTTAAACTTTATTTTATCATTCAATAAGTCTACTAAAACAATTAAGCCGATGGGGATACCAATTCCCGCTAATATTGCCAAAAGATAATTCTGTCTGGTTTTAGGAGTAATCGGGCCTCCAATGGAAGGAGGGTTGACGATTACAATATCAGAAGTATTAGAAGCCTGTGTGATACTTGCTTCTGCTTTTTTCTCCATTAGTATTAAATACAGATTTTCACTCAGTTTGAATAGCCTATTAAGGCTAATATATTCACGTTCTGCTTTAGGTAATTTAGCCAGTTGCTTTTCTATTCTATTGATTTCAATATTAGTGGCATTTAAAGCCAAATTAAGTGAAGCTCCTAATGACGAAATAGTTTCTTTCAGTGAGCTTTTTAAATCATTGATCTGTTGATTTATCTCTGTAATAAATGGGCTATCCTTCGATGAGTTTCTTAGAATACTATTTTTCTCAAGTTGTAATTTTATTAACTGCTGCACTTGTTCATTAAGAATGGTGTTATTTATATCAAAAGATGCAGGAACTGTTAACTCATTGTAATTCTCTCTTTCAGTTAAATAGTCATTCAAATAATCTAAATATTTCTGCTGAATCAATAATTCGGCTTTCTCCTTTGAAAGTGATTCCATTTCATCATAAAATCTGACAGCCTCATCCTTCAAACCAGTAACGTAATTTACTTCCTTAAAATTTTGAAGCGAACTTTCTAGTGTAACCAAAGAATCACGTATTATTTGAAGCTGTTCATCAATGAATTTTATAGTTCTACTAGCCGACTCATTCTTTTCTAATAAATCATCATGTTGATACGTCTTAGCAAGTTGCATTAAAAAATCAGATTCTTTTAATGGAGTAGGTCCGTTAACACTGAGTTTGATTATTGAAGCACCTTTTTGGAGCCAGGAGACATTAAGTTTACCGGTATATGAAGAAGCAATAGCAGAATTATTAAGGAATCTTAATTCATAAGTATCTCCCTGAAACGCTGAGGAATTTGGATTTCTAATTTTTAATCGGATTCCATTTACTTCCACATAATCATTAAATTTATATTTACTAAATGATGAAGTACTTCCTATTCTGCTAATCTCGAATTGATCTTTGTTCAATACTTTTAATTTAAATCTAGCACCATATATCTGCTTCTGGTTCTTATTGTCGATAATTATATCAAAAGGGTTAGGATATATTTCAGTTGTTTTAATATCACCTTCTTTCCAAACTGAGATTTGAAAATCAAGGCTATCTATCGCCTTTTTGACTAAAGGGTATGACTTTAATAAAATTTCTTCATTCAGATAATTTTTTCCTGGCGTAAATCCTCTACCATTATACAGAAGATCAACAATTGAATTGTCTTTTTCAGGCTCATCCTTTATCAAGATTGTCATAGACACAGGATAGATCCTAACTGTATATCTATTTAAGAGGTAGGCAATTGTTACGCTCATTAATAGAGATAAAACAATGAAGTACCAATACTTTAATATTAAGAAGATGATCCTCTGAAAATCAATACCACCTTCTCTTTCTGGTAATCTTCCATTCATTCCATGCTCCATGACATTAATTAATTAAATTAAACGTTAATAAAAGCACTGAAATTGAAGAAATGATGAGTGCAAGATTAGGTCCAAAATATTTTCTAAATGGACGTTGTTTAAGAGGCTCTACAATTAGAATATCATTGTTTTGGAGATAATAATAAGGCGATTTTATCAAATTCTCATCAAGCAGATTAATATAGGATACACCTACATGCTCACCTTCTTTTCTTATTAATTTAATTTCATTTCTTTTTGCCAAATCCGTCAGTCCACCCGCTCTTCCAATCACTTCAAAAATAGAAGCTTGGTTATTAAATATATCAACCACACCTTCTGAGTTTACTTCTCCTAAAATAGTAACACGAAAATTGAGTAAACGAACCCTTACTGCCGGATTTGTCAAATAAGGATTTACATTAATATGAATTAACTCTTCAATTTCCGATATTGTACGACCTGCTACCTTAACTTTTCCAACAACAGGGAATTCTATTTCTCCATTATCATCAACTAAATATCCGTTTAAAGCAGCAGCATTTAAATTGCCTTGTTGATTTAGATTTTGATTTTCTTTGAAAATATTATATTCATCATCAGTTATACTCTTAATACTTACTGATAGTATATCTTCAGATTGGATTTTATATAATTTGTATGATTGACTATAATCTCTTAAAACTGTATCTAATTCAAATTCTTCATCAAATTCCGTTGGTACCTGAAGAAAAGTTATTTTCTTGTTAGAGACACATGAAGAAATTATTCCAGTAATAATTAGTAAACCTAAAAATCTAATCATCAGCTTAAAAAATATCCTCTAATTAACATATTGCCTGCCAAGTGTCCAAACCTCTTTGAGCATCTTTAAAAATCCTTCCATCTCATTTAATGGAATCATATTAGGCCCATCACTTAACGCTTTTGAAGGATTTGGATGTGTTTCTATAAAAAAACCATCTACCCCAACAGCTGCGGCAGCTCTTGCTAAAAAGGGCGCAAACTGTCTTTGCCCACCTGATGTACCTCCCATGCCTCCCGGTTGTTGTACACTGTGTGTAACATCAAAAACAACTGGTGCAAATTGCCTCATTGTTGGAAGCGCACGCATATCAACCACCAAATTATGATAGCCAAAACTTACTCCCCTCTCAGTTAAACATACATTAGGATTACCTGAATCTTTTACTTTGCTCACGGCATATTGCATATCTTCAGGAGCCATAAACTGCCCTCTTTTCACTTTTACCATCTTACCAGTCTCTGCAGCAGCAATCAGTAAATCAGTCTGACGGCATAAAAAGGCAGGTATTTGTAGTACGTCAGCGACTGTTGCCACTTCCGCTGCTTGATAGCTTTCATGAATGTCTGTAACTACAGGCACATTTAGTTTAGATTTTACTGTTTCTAATATTTTTAATCCTTTTTCCAACCCTTGGCCTCGATATGAGTTAACCGAAGTTCTGTTGGCTTTATCGAATGAGGCTTTAAAAACATAGGCTATATCTAGCTTTTGGCAGATGGACTTTACCTTTTCACCTACTTCAACACATAACTCCAGGCTTTCAGCAGCGCAGGGCCCTGAAAAAAGCACTAATTTATCATTACCTAGCTCTATTGAATCAGTTATTCTAACCGGATCTGAAAATTTTTCCATTTATAAACAATTCTTCACTACATCATCAAACTTTCCTTGAGCAGCAAGTATCACATCTGCTGCTTCTCTTAATACTCCTTTACCACCTTGCTTTAAGGTTACCATATCGGCCATATCCTGTACATATTCCAAGGCGTCTGATGGTGCTATTCCTAAACCTACTTCTATAATGACTTTCATATCAATAATATCATCTCCAATATAGGCTACTTCTTCCTTTTTCAACCCAAACTCCTGAATTTTGCTTTGAACCAAGGCCCACTTATCAGACACTCCTTGCTCACAAAAATCAAGCTTTAACTCTTCACATCGCCTTTTTACTAAATCCGAGCTTCTACCTGTTATCGCTCCTATTTTAATGTTAGCTTCTTTTAAATACTTG
>NZ_JAVJUY010000010.1:0-5857 GCF_040220315.1 Fulvivirga sp. | reverse complement strand
GTAGTTTGCATCATCCACCACATCGTCATGCACCAACGTTGCAGTATGTAATAATTCTATTAGCGAGGCCCCTCGATAAGTAGATTCCTCAATTTTTCCGCATGTGCCAGCGCTTAAGAAGACAAACATTGGGCGCATCTGCTTTCCTTTGCGCTTTATGATGTATGTCATGATTTTATCAAGAAGGAGCACCTTAGTTTTCATAGATGAACGGAATTTCTTTTCAAATTCCTCCATCTCGTTGGCAATGGGTGCTTTTATTTCTCTTAGATTTAAGGCCATCTATCGACTAGTTGGCTACAATATTAACTCCATCGGGGAGCTTATCAAAACAAATAGTATGACGAATCAAATAAAACAAGATTTTGAGCTTATCAGTAAAAATGAGAACCGCCCTTTTCTTGCCGATTTAACAGCCGAAAGGACAAACAGTTCGTTGCCCGTTGTTCTTTTTGTTCATGGATTTAAGGGGTTTAAAGATTGGGGGCATTTTAACATGCTAGCTCAAAAATTTGCAGAACAAGGGTTTGCTTTTATTAAGTTCAATATGTCATTCAACGGCATTTCTAATGATGACCCCAGTAACTTCACTGATTTAGAAGCGTTTGGTAATAATAACTTTTCCAAAGAGTTGAATGATATGGATACCATGCTAGAATTCATTCACTCGAACCCTATAGAGGATGTTAAGTTAAATCCAGAACAATTGTTTGTAGTAGGCCATAGCAGAGGTGGCGGGGTTTCAATAATTAAAACAAAGGAAGATAAGCGAATTAAAGGGCTTGCTACCTGGGCAGCTTTAAATGACTTTTCAATGGGTTTTACTGATGAGCTGATTGAACATTGGAAAAAGAAGGGTGTTCATTACGTTGAAAATACCAGGACTAACCAAATGATGCCTTTATATTTCCAGGCATATCACGATCTTATAAACAATCGTAAACGATACAACCCGAAGCTAGCTATTAGTGAGGTAACCCAACCAACGCTCATCATCCATGGCGATAAAGACCCCACCGTGCCGGTAGAACATGCATACGCACTTCAACAGTCAAAACCGGATGCTGAGCTTCATATTATTGAAGGTGCCGATCATGTATTTGGCGGCTCACACCCCTTTAATGCAGATGATTTGCACCCACACACATACGAGGTATTGAATAAAACTGTATCTTTCTTCAAGAATATTTAAAATATGCATATCGATTTTAATTCAGAGGTTTGGCACCATATTCTGGTGTCGCTAATAATATTAACCATCGCCTTTATTGTCACAAAAATACTGCGGTATTCTTTGAACAAGTTTGTTAAAACAGCTTCACTTAAGCTGAATGTAGACCCTACAAAATATAATTTTATAAAGAATGCGGCCAGCTTTATTATTTTTATAATAGCTATAATCGTTATTTTCTATCGAATTCCTGAATTAAAAGATTATGGTGTAACCATTTTTGCAGGTGCCGGTGTGTTTGCCGCAATCATTGGTTTTGCTTCCCAATCGGCATTTTCCAATATCATTACAGGAATTTTTCTGGTAATTTTCAAACCCTTTAGAGTAGGCGATCATATTAAAATAGGCACCGATCTTATGGGTGAGGTAGAAGATATTACACTGCGCCATACGGTAATAAAAAATTATGAGAATAGAAGAATTGTTATCCCCAATTCTGTAATAAGTAATGAAACCATAATAAACTCTACATTAAACGAGTATGAAACTTGTATGCATATTCATGTTGGAATTAGTTATGATTCCAATATAGATGTTGCTACTAAAATTATTCAGGAAGAAGCCCAGAAGCATCCTGATTTTTTAGATGTTCGAACTTCTGAAGATATAGCCAAAGGTGTGCCTGCAGTAAGGGTTCGGTTGATAGATTTTGGAGATAGTTCATTAAATTTAAGAGGATATGTGTGGGCAAGAGACCCTATGATTGGTTTTGCGATGAAATGCGACCTCCACCAGTCCATAAAAGAAAGGTTCGATAAAGAAGGTGTTGAAATACCATTCCCTTATAGAACCATTGTTTACAAAGACAAAAAATAGTTTATGCAATTTGACTTTCCTAACCCGTTTGATTTTCCAAAAATTAAATTTCCAAGTTTGATTAAGTCATCAAAAACAGCTGGCTTACCTCCCGGTCAATTGGTGCACTTGGGTGAGAAACTTACTGACAAATCGCTGGTTGAACTGATCAGCTATAACGATAAAGAATTTAAAGAAGCTAGCAGCGGCAAGTCTAATGAAATAACTGAAGTACTTTCAGCCGAAACTGTTAACTGGATTAATATCGATGGTTTACATAATGTGGATCTTATTCGCGAAGTAGGTGAGCATTTTGCCGTAAACTCCCTGATACTTGAAGATATACTAAACCCCGATCAGCGGCCTAAAGTTGAAGAGTACGAAGAACACTTATTTTTTACCTTAAAAACTCTTAATGCCTTAAATACTGAGAGCATCATTTACGAGCAAATGAGTTTTGTTTTAGGCAAAAACTATATTCTATCTTTTCAGGAAAAAGAAGGTGACCTTTTCGAAGGAATGAGAAACCGATTGAAGAATGACCCAAATAGTAAAGCACGGAAAAAGCATGCCGACTATCTCTTTTACCGATTTATCGACACCATAGTAGATAGTTATTTTCTAATACTTGAAAACATAGCAGAGCGTATTGAATTGTTGGAAGACGAGGTTTTTGTTAATCCAACTAAACGCACCCTACAAAAAATACAACAGTTAAAAAAAGAATTAATTTTTCTTAGAAAATCAGTTTATCCGGTAAGGGAAGCGGTGAGTAAAATTAGTAAGGGTGAGTACCACTTTATTAAAAAAGAAACGATTCAGTACTTCAATGACGTGTATGATCACACGATACAAGTAATTGAAACCATGGAAACGTATCGTGATCTTACCACCAGCTTGATGGATATGTACATGACCAGTGTGAGTAATAAGATGAATGAGGTAATGAAGGTCCTAACCATTATTGCCACCATATTCATTCCACTTACTTTCATAGCCGGTATTTACGGAATGAATTTCGAATATATGCCGGAACTCCAATGGAAGTATGGCTATGCCGGAGTGTGGGGACTTATGCTCTCCACTTTAATTGTAATGGTGATATATTTTAAAAGGAAGAAGTGGTTTTAAAAGTCAATTAGAATGAACGCAGGCTACTCTGGTACACCGTTAGCTAAAAAACTAGGAATTAAAGAGGGTTTCAAAGTACTTTTCGTAAATCAACCAGATCATTATTTTCATCTGTTCACAGACCTGCCAGAAATTGAAGAAGCAAAGAAATCTGATACTGATTTAGATTTCATCCATCTTTTCGTACTGAGTTTGACTGAGTTAGAAAAGCATTTTAACACATGTAAAAATCAACTTACCAAAAATGGCACCTTGTGGGTATCATGGCCAAAAAAGGCATCGAAAGTAGAAACAGATTTAGATGGAAACATCGTAAGAGAATATGGATTGGCCAATGGTTTGGTAGATGTAAAAGTATGTGCAGTGGATGAAACCTGGTCGGGATTGAAGTTTATGTACCGAATTAAGGATAGATAACCACTTTTAAAGTAACTGTATGAAATCTCTATTTATAACATTATGTCTATTGTCAATGGCTTGCGCTGATATTCAAGCACAAGATAACTTCCAATACTTTGCCTTAATCTACACAACTGGAGAAAATTGGGATACTAGTATTGCGCATACGGATCAACCTTATTTTGCTGAACATTCTGCCTTTCTGGCAAAACTGAGAAAAGAGGGTAAAATAGAAATAGGCGCGCGCTATTCTGACAAAGGGTTAATCATTCTGAAAGTGAAAGATGAAGATGAGGCTAAGGCACTTCTTGCTCAGGACTTATCTGTAACTCATAAAACTTTTAAAGCAGAGCTATTTCCATTCTCGCCATTCTATACTGGTTGTATTGAAAAATAAAAAGTTGAAAACAAAAGCTATATTTTCAACTCCCTATTCGTTTAGCTAGCATCGTTAAACATTGTGCGTCTACACATTTTCGAGGAAAATCGCATTTTCAGCTGTCTTTTTATGTTGCTCCAAGTCCGCTTTTACACTATCTAACTTCATTCCGATCGTCATTAAAGCCGTTTTACCTAATGGCAATCTTAGCGAAGGTTTTTCTGCATTAGCAAGGTCAATGATCGCCTTTGCTGCCTTAACAGGATCTCCCTCCTGCTTGCCGTCAACACCTTTGAGCTTTGCTCTGAAAGCTCCTGCTGTTTCAGAGTAGTCATCGATGACATTCTTTGCCTCACCCAGACCAGCTGCTGCAAATTTTGTTCTGAATGGGCCTGGCTCTACAATTGAAACTTTAATACCTAAAGGAGCTACCTCCTGTGCGAGAGCTTCACTAAAGCCTTCGAGTGCAAATTTACTCGCATTATATATGCCGAATCCGCCAAATGCTTTTATTCCTCCGTGTGAAGAAATTTGAATAATATGTCCACTTTTTTGGGCTCTGAAATGAGGTAATACTGCTTGCGTCACCTTTAAAGCTCCAAAAAAGTTGGGCTCAAAAACTAAGCGCACTTCTTCAATGCTTGTTTCTTCTACTGCACCCACAAAACCAACACCTGCATTGTTGACCAACACATCAATGGTATGTTTTGCCAAGACTTCCGTCAATGTTTTTTGAATACCATCAATATCAGCGGTATCTAATAAAACTGAAGTGCCCTTGCCTTCATTTGCTTTATTAAAGGCATCCACTTGCTCCTGTTTTCTAAATGTGCCGATTACAAAATCGCCACTTTCCATCACTGCTTCTGCCAGTGCCTTACCTAGGCCGCTCGAGATGCCTGTAATTAACCAATTTTTCTTTTTCATACTAACCTATGATTTGAACTAATTTGTTTCTATTAAAATAACCAACGATCATAAAAAGTGCCGTTGGTAACAACCAAATTCCATTACCTATAAAATCATATGCTATGTGAAAAGCCACGATATTGAATACAACAGGCAATAGTAACAGCCATGCCAGAAATCTGGTTTTAGAAGAGAATAACAGGATTCCACCTACAATTTCAAAAATGGCCACTATTGCAAACAAATAAGAAGTAAACATGGCACCCATAAACATCTGAGCCGTTGCATCTGCTGGTGGTTCCACTGGAATAAATCCAATAAACTTATTCAATCCAAAAATGATCATTAAAAGGCCCAATACTGCCGGGATTGCGTTTTTGATTATCTTTTCCATTTTGTTAGTTAGTTGAAAGTGAATTAATGATTTCAGCAACTTCTACTCTATTTCTGTAGTCGCCACCAATTGCTTTGGCAAATGAAATGGTACTATCTTGCTCTATGATAAATACAGCAGGAACAGGAAGTTCCTTTGAGTCATCAGAGTAATGGCTGTCGAAATCAATGCCCAAATTGGCCATCGCTTCAAGCGGAGTATCTCCATTTTTAAATACGGTAGTATAATTATGTGCTACCATGTTGCCATTATCACTCAATACCTCAAATTGCAATTCATTTTTCTCCTTCATGTTTAGAGATTCGTCTGGTGTTTGAGGAGAAATAGCCACTAATTGAGCACCCAACTCCTTAATTTCTGAAAGTGCTTGCTGATACTGTGCAAGTTGCAAATTGCAATAAGGGCACCACGTTCCACGATAAAAGGTTAGTACCACTTTGCCTTGCTTTAAAAGCTCAGAAAGTTTCACCACATCGCCTAGTGCGTTTGTTAATGAAAAATTAGAAGCTTTATCACCCGCTTGCACTTTTAAAATGCTGTTGTGAGTTGCTTCCAGTGCAATGGCATCTTTTTCGAATACAGCCAATACTTCTTCAGGCAACATTCCTTGTAAATTTGC
>NZ_JAVJUY010000009.1:0-2123 GCF_040220315.1 Fulvivirga sp. | reverse complement strand
TATGCCACCTTCCAGCATTTTCTCTTTCCACTCTCGCCCTTCATTACCTTGTCCAAGTGCTGTAACATATTTAGGATTACCTTCTTTATCAATCGCCAACCCGTTTAAGTGACACCTGTCTTCGGGTTTTATTTCAGTAATAAAATGAGGCTTCCAAAAGTTTTTAAAGCTAAAATCAGAATCAAAAGTTGATAGGCAACTAAATAATGTATTAACACCTATTAATCCTTTATTTGAATATGTGATATCGTGAAGGTCCAACGTGCCTGTATGATACGTAACTCTGGGAATGAATAGGCTGTCATACGTATTAGGATTGGCAGGGTAATTCTTGGCCATGCCCGGAGCATTGGTTGTGATAATTAATTCATCCCTTGTGGCAATGGCTAATTTTCCATTTCTCAGTGCCAAACCCATAGGTTTATCAAAATTTCTTGGCAGCTGTATTAGCTGGTTTTCGTCTTTAGCAGAAAATAATACGACTTTTCCTGTTTGATATGTGCTTATAGCAATGGAACATTTTAAGCCGAGTAGTAACTCGGGCATATTAGGTGAGTAGGTATAACTAAAAGGAGGTGGTGGTGTCATTAAAATTTATCTGATGAATGTAAAAATATTTTCTCCTGCCACAGCATTTTTTCTTCCATAAATAGACTCATCTAAAATAAAGGATATTTCTAGCCTGCTTTGAGTTATTTCCTGAATTGTAACATCTAGACCAAAACCGGTAGTGAATGATGTGGCACTTTCATCATTAAAACTCCATGAATCGGTTGATTCAAATACCGCTCTTCCATTTTCTGCAGTAACACCGCCATCACTAAAAGTGAGCGAAAGCCCGCTGAATTCATCGGTATAATCAACTTCACCTACATTTACACTTTGAAGATTCCAAACAGTACCTGAAGATGCATCTCCGATTAATAAATTTTTTACCCTTTCAGTTTCTGAAATAGACGGGTCGTCACTTCCACTATCGCAACCCATGTAAGCGAAAAATGAAAATAGAATAACTAAGCTGAATATATGTTTCACTCTCATCTTGTTGAATATTTTGACTTATGAAATTACTAAATTTTAAGCATTCATAACTGGATTAGCAGAGTATATTTCGTCATTTTGCGGATTGATCATTAAAGATATTCCATTGAAAATAATCAGAGGTCTTCATACTGTTTATGCACTGATCGTTTTTATGATCCTCTTTATGGTGCTGCTGCCGCTGTTTTTAATACCCATCGTTAGAAAAAGCCAGTTTCATCTTACCGGGATATTCAATCGTATTTGGGCTAACATTTTTTTTCGACTGACATTTTTTCCAATCGATTTGGAATACCGTTTCAACTACAAGGAGAAAAAGCAATATGTTTTTTGTCCTAACCACTTCTCTTACTTAGATATCCCAACAATGGGGCTAAATAAAATCAATGCCGTTTTTGTGGGCAAAAATGATATGGAAAACATTCCGCTATTCGGCTACATGTACAGAAAACTGCATATAACCGTGGATCGTGGAAGTCTGAAAAGCAGGTACAATACTATCTTACGATCTTTTGAAGCTATAGATGAAGGCAAGAGCTTAATGATTTTTCCTGAAGGTGGCATTTTAACTGATAAGTTGCCTGAAATGGTGCGGTTTAAGGATGGCGCCTTTCGTACAGCCATTGAGAAACAAATTCCGATAGTGCCGGTAACTATTCCTTATAATTGGATAATTTTGCCTGACGGTCAATGGTTACCAAAAGTGCGAACCATCAAAGTAATTTACCATGAACCGATAGAAACCAAAGGCTTAACGCTAGAAAATCTACCGGAGCTCAAACAAAAAACATTTGACACGATCGATCAGGAATTGAAGAAAATACTCAATGAAAGTTGATAGAGAGTTATTAAATAAAACGGCACACCTCGCCAGACTCAATTTTGATGATAAATCGGCCGAAGCAATGATGGCTGATATGTCCAAAATCATCACATGGGTTGAAAAACTCAACGAAGTGGATACTGAGGGTGTGGCACCGCTTACTACCATGTCTCACGAAATAAATGTGTTTAGAGAAGATGAAGTTAAATCACATTTAAGTCATGAGCGTGCATTAAAAAATGCACCGAAAAAGGATTCT
>NZ_JAVJUY010000008.1:0-4945 GCF_040220315.1 Fulvivirga sp. | reverse complement strand
CTATACTAAGATCTATATTCATACTAATATCATTTTACCCAAAACAAGCTATACAATCCTTTTCAGCGTCTATTACCTTATCAAGAAGGTATTTAGAGCCTTTCGATTTTTCCTTGTCCATCCGGTTAAGATGCTCAGACTTGATCTGACGGATGCGATTTGGGTGGATTAAATCCTTGAGTGATTCATGCTGATTCCATGTAAATCCTTCTTTCTCATTTTCATATTCCATAGCCTGGTGGTATAGATCCGGATGTTGTTCATATAGCCATACCCATTCTATCTTTTGTTGGAAAAAGCAGAAATAACAACCCGACCTACTACGGGCATATTGACCAGTTTGACCATCTACCTTGTAATCCATTTTTTCATAATAACCAGGTACACCAACTCCACTTTCTTTTAGCATCCGGAAAATATCATCGCGAACCAAAACGTCCTCATTATAGAGGAGGGGATAATCATCCTCGAAGGAAATCGGATATTCCTTGTCCTTGAGAAAATCAAACACAACTTTATTAAATTCAGGTAGCCCTTGATCAAATAGCAAATTCAGTCTTTCTTGAATTGCCATACGGTTTTGATCGAAATGACGATCTAAAAGGATCAACGGTTCTCGAATAATTTGAACTACCTTATCCAATCTACTTCCTTTGAGAACTCCGCTGTACAGATCCAATAGCCGCTCAGTTCCGGAGGCTGAAAGCACATTTTTGATAATCTCCTCACTCCAGATATTTCTTCGAAAGGGGAAAATTGACTGGATGTTGCGTTTCTTAGAAATGTATCCTTCTCGATCTTCATCGCCCCTAATACCAACATATGATATGGTTGGAGTTTCCCCCACAAAACTTTCGAATGGCTCCAGTTTCATTTTCTTGGTGCACCACCGCGCTACATTTGATGGTAGATACCCTCGGTAGGATTGATAGTAATAATCGAATGGGTTTTCACCCAAGTCCTTCACTTCTTTAGGTTCAAGTTTTTCGATTGTTTTTCCAAGGTATCCCTCTAGTCGATTGATAAGCTGGTAGGTTTCATCCAGTTCTTTCCCTGTATCACAGAAATAGTATTCAACATTGAGTTCAGGAAAGGTATTGCGCAAATAGATAGCTAGAGCCGCACTATCCTTTCCACCAGATATTCCTAATACGTGTTTTGGCTTAGTCATCAAGTTGTTGTTTTAATAAATTCAATAATATAAACTTATTCAAATTTTTATTCCGTCCTAACGCCTTTTTAATGTTATTCATCATATCCAGGGCCTTATCATCCAATTCTTCAGGGACATGAATGATCTGCCCTTTGGTTCCATCTTCCAAAGATGTTATGTCAACCTTCAGTACTCTTTCGTTTCCGTATTTAGAGGCTTTGCTAACCACTAGAAGGTTGTCAAGTTCCTGAAAGGCTTGCCCTAGTTTATCCTTGAATAACTCTTCGTCCTTGTCTCTCAATAACTCAAGTGATTTACCCATAACCACATGGCAAATGGAGTTAATCCATGAGTTCCGATCATCCAATGTTGATCTCAGGCGAACCAAAAGAGCAGTCTGCTGGGGCCGAAGCATGTGCTCCCTTAGATTTGCAAATCGCTTTTCAATTCTAGATTTATATTCTTGAAATGTGAGTTGCTTTTCATCAAGTAGCTCAGTCACTATAAATTTCTCTACGGAATCAACTAACTGGTCAAAACAACTTTGTAAATCCCGTATTGCACCACGGAGCTTCAAAATATACTCATCAAAAAGCTCCTTAGAATCCAAAAGTTCCTTTAATTCAACATTAACTGCCTTGGGAAACTCTTCAAAAAAAAGCTTCTCAGGGTCCTCTGCCTTCTCGATGGATTTTCTCAGAGCTATAGCTTCAGTGCTTAGTCGTTTGGTGTTTTTGGCATATTCGTTGAGATGATGGTAAAAAACCATAAATGGCTTTACACTCTCAATCAAACTTTGATTGTTAACCTTATCCGTATTCCTTAACTGAAGTAGTTCCCTATACTTGTTGTACAAATCAAGTTTGACCCCTTCTACATCAAACGCTTTGATGGAAAATTTATCTGCATCACGAGTGAAAAAGTACAGGTGCGAATCCGTCAATTCCGGCTGATATGCTTCTTCATCACTAAACAGCGCAAAATCATCACGTTTGATAAAAAGGAAAGTTGGTATCCAGAAATCCAAAAATCCTGGAGTCAATTTAAAGGGCTTGGTAGCTAATAAGCCATACAGGTCAGTGACTTTTCGTTTTTCTGATTTGGTTGAAAGAAGAAAAGCTTCACAAGCTTCCCATAGGGGTTTGAAGGTATTTGATGTAGGCTTCTGAAATTTGAATACTCCATCTTTCAGCACATGAATACCGGTTTCCTTTAAAAGCGTAAGATAAATTGTCTTTTGGGGTGGAAACTCTTCATCCTTAAACCCGAGATCCGGCAAATGGTAATTTGATGCCAATGCTTCGAAATAAGGCTTTTTTGCAGCATTACCGCCTTGCATTACATGCCTGTTGATCAACTCATTTCTGAATATTGGTGTTTGGGGATAAGCCAATTCACAAACCTGAGAAAGCGACTTATTCAGCTCTTTTTGTGAAGTTATCTTGACGTTCTCACCCTTATAATACCAAGAAACCTGATCGGTGAATAATGCTTCCAGCACATTTCTATTGAGCAATTGCTTCTGACTGGCAAAAATATTTTCAAACTCCTTGCGGGCAACTTTGTCATCTGTATGCTTGGATTTAGCCTTGAGTGTACGCTCGATATCGATTAGCAATTCTTTTATGTTTTCGACATTTCTAAATACCGCATAGATAGACTCTGGCTGGTTTTTAGAGAATTCTATTAAATCTTCAAGCTGAAGGGATTCATCAAAAAGTAGATTGATAAATCCATCTATTTGACCAGTTGGTATTTTTTGAATCGGTTTCTCCGAAATGACATATTCAAAAAACCTCGGTGTCCCGACCCTGTAAGTAATAGCCTTAGCATTTACTACCGAAAACTGGAAGTGTTCTTTAAGTTTTGTCGAAACATCAACATGATCATCGACTTCTCTGTCTGCTTGCTTCAGCTCTTCCGCAAAATCAACATCAGTACCCTCGATTATGCGATATGCATTGTTGTATTTTGTGTAAAGGATAATTTTCTTAGCTTCTAATTCCTCAAGGCTTTGTTTAATCTCAGAGACAGAATAAAACTCGTCTAAATAGCATGTAAGAAAATCTTGGTCAACTTTTGCTCCCTTATGTCCAAGCAGTGTAACCAAACCAATTATCTTGATAATTTCTTGTGCAACGGTAATATCGCCTACAAACAAATTTTCTGTCCGCTCTAACCCAACTGAAATGGAGCGCCAACCACTATAATCGTGTGTTTTCTGACTTCTTAGTTGTGAGTAAAATTCATGGTTCAGGTAATCATAGATATCTGAAATTATCAGGTGTTTATTGTTGGTGGTATCCAGTTCCCCTTCCAGAAAAGTAAATAACGATCTTTCATTTTGTCCGTACCGCTGTAAACCCACTGATAGTATGTAGGCGGAAAAAATATCCAAAGGCCATAATTGTGAACAAACATCCTCCAGGAAGCTGGGGTCTGATTTGACAATAGTATGCTCCTTCTGAAGTCGTAGCGTTTTCCTTACAATTTCCGGGTTTGACTTCGATTGGCTACCTAGTTTTTGAGCGGCCAAAAATAATAGCTGTTCTACTGGTTCATTGAAAGTCAGATCCTTGAATCTTCCTTTTACCTTTCGCCATTCATTGCGCTCTGCTGCATTTAGGAATGAAGATGAATAAGCATCGAAACTTTGATGTAGCGTAGTAATAAGGATGCAATTGTTATCAGGATCAGAAACAAACTCTGCCAATTGCTGAAAAAAGTATATCTCTTTTTCAGGCTCATTCCTGACCGCATATTCAACAAACTTTCCAAACTCGTCAATAACTACCAGCCTTGATTTTTTAGAGGTAGGCCGGAGTTTGGTAAGGATTGATTCTACTGATAAATCCGTATTTAATTTACCAGCAAGTATTTCTTGTAATGAAGCATACTCACCTAACAATTTTACAATCTCTAGCTTATTACCGAGATCAATATCGAAAAATGACCTTTCCCGTTTAATATCCTTCTCCAGGGCCCACAAAAAAGAAGATTTACCAGATCCATATGATCCAATTATCGTAAACGCCCTAAAATCTTTATTAGATAAGCCCTCAATTTCTTTGGCTACCTTTTTTGCGTTCGGTGTGACAAGGTAATTCACCTCAAAGGCTTCATCCCGGATGATGTTGACAGACGGTGAAAACTTAGCCTTCATAATACTTCTTTAATATTTCGATTGGGTCAGGCTTTGAGGTAAACTGGAGTTCTTTGACACCAGCTTCATTACTGAACGTCACAAATGGATACTTCTCAGAAATCTCTTCCAACTTTTCCGTCAGGCCTTCCCGATTGAACGCAAAAATGCTTCCTACACCTTCTCCATACATATTCTCAAAACTTACGGAATTACCATAAGCCTCATTCTCCAAAATGCAGTACATAAATATTGCAGGTGGAATCTCTGGTCTTCCCTTTGGTTCGATTGAAAACCACTCAAGTTTTTCCCTTTTGAGCTTTTGAACCAAGCCAAGTTCGGTTAAGAGTCCAGAGTAACTTTCGTCCAAATCCTTGCTATCATCCCTTGGGATGTACATACGACTAAAAATCTGAAGGTCGGTCTTTAAGGTTTTATTAGCGAAGGAACCTGCTTTCTCCTGAATCCAATTTTCAAAATGACTAAAATTGAACTCTGGCCTCCTTTTTCTAATTTCATGGAAAATTATATGGTAAGCAGAAGCATAATTATTCTTGACTAAATAGTAATGCAACAACCAAAGAGTACCTTGGTCTTCCAAATAGGGGTCCCATCCCTTTTTATCATCAAAGATTTTTTTAGCGACATTC
>NZ_JAVJUY010000007.1:0-1601 GCF_040220315.1 Fulvivirga sp. | reverse complement strand
GTCCAAAGATCGACTTAAAATCGCCTACGATTCGTTCCATGCTATATTTTTCAGGAAAGGAAAAGTTGAAAATATCAGATTTTGTTTTGTGTTCCAATAGATATTCTATGAACATAACCAATTCTTTCACATAGATATTAGACTTGACTGTAGACCTTTTGCCTATATAAGGGAAGAAACCACGTTTCAAGGTATGGTAAAGACGAGTAAAATTCCCGTTTTCATTTTCACCAAATACCACTGCTGGTCTAATGATCTTTAGTGACCTTCCAGACTTCCGACCCCTCCAGGCTTCCAACTCTTTCTCTGCCAAAAGCTTAGAAATTCCGTAAGCTGTATCTGGTGTGGTAATAGAACCTTCAGTTTGCTGGATCTCTCCAGCCTTATAGACCATCATTGTACTAGTGAATATGATATTTTCGATACCTAATTGTTCGCATAGCCGAATTGTGTTAATGGTGCCAATGTGATTCGTTTCAAAATATTCTTCCCAGTGATAGCCCGGTTCTTTACATAATGCTGCCAGATGTATGCAGTAGTCAAAATCTATTTTATCTTCAATTTTATTAATCAAGCCTTCAGATCGGATGTCACTAAAGTATGTATTTATTCTTTCATCGGATAAATCTGAAGATTTCAGATCTATGTTCAGTATATGTGCACATGGATTTCCGTTCAGAAAAGATTGAATTAAGTGTGTGCCTATGAAGCCGGATCCTCCAGTGATTAGAATCTTCAATATTTTAATAATTATAAAATTCGATACGTTCTTCCTCTAGACTTGCCAGAATTCGATCTTTTGACAAACTAGATGGGTTTACTAGAACAGTTTTTTTAGCGATTCTGATTGTTGGTAAGTCATCGTAATGGTCAGTGAAAAATAAATCTACTTCATCACGAAAATAATTTCTAACTCTACTCGCCTTAACTTCCGAAAGGCATTCGACATCATTTGCTAGATCACCCTTTTCAGTGGCAAAAATTGGGATAAGTCCAAGAGATTCCCCTAGTGGATTGGCATAAAATGAGAATGCTGCTGTAGCAAGAGCCACAGTATTTATAGACTTGTTTACGTACTGCGCTAACAAAGACTTACGAATAAATTTCTTAAACCAAAACAATAGCAACTTATCAATGATCCCAACACATCTAAGATCATAATAAAGTAGACCGACCTTACATTTCATGCTCCATCTATTTTCCTTTTTTTGAATTCTCCTAATCAAGATTGTGATGAGCTTATATATTTTTGAAAACTGAAAGGTAACAACTAGAAAGATAAAGAAAATAATAACAAAATGTTTATAAGTATTTACTCTACATAATGTTCCATCTAAATCAAATACGATATTCATCACTAAGCATCAAGAGACCATGGAAATTGCAATATAGTCCGCTCATATAAGAAGTAATCAGGCCGGACTAGTACGGATCTATGAGTTATGGTTAACGATGCCTTTTTTAATGAAACTTCAGGATTAATCTTTAATAGATACTCACTAGCCAATTGCATCGTCCTGCCAGTATCAATTGCATCATCAATAATCACAACTCTTGCACCATTAATAATTAATTTTTTAGTCGCATCTTTCAAATTAAAA
>NZ_JAVJUY010000006.1:0-2819 GCF_040220315.1 Fulvivirga sp. | reverse complement strand
TGACTCACTTCATATTTCTTGGAGAGTTCGGCCAGGGTATGATGTTCCTTTACCGCTTCCAGAGCTACTCTGGCTTTAAATTCAGGTGTGAATTTTCGTCTGCTTGTTTTCATAGGTAATAGTCAATTTAGATATTGTTTTGTTAACTATTCCTATGGTCCGATTTTTAGGGAGTATTACAAACTTGACAAGGAATTAATCTTGCAAATACATCGTATTATGTATATATTTAACTTTACTTTAATATTCCTAAATTAAATAACTAACATGAAGTTAATCAAAAAGATCTTTGAAGGGATCCTAGGTGGTTCCTCCAAGAGTTCAAATTATGTTTCTATGCGTGATAGTTCTGCTCGAAATGATGTTTCTCGGCACAGATGTCCTTAAATTTTCGTTCTATGGGGAAAGGAGCAATCTAGTCCTTTCCCTATTTATTACGCCATCTATTTTCTTCCATTTCTGATAAAATCGTGGAGTAACCTTTAATGACAGAATCAATCTGGCTTACATGTAAATCAGATAACTGCCTTTTCCACTTTTCAACTGAGTCGGATTGTACTTCTGGAGCTTTAAGTGGATTTTGAAGGCCTAAGAATTCTTGCAGTTCATTCACAACAACTGGGGTCTTTGATGCTAACTCCTCGAAAGCAATTACTTTGATAGACACACCGAGATTTTCTTTCAATTTATTCATCCTGATTTTGTGAGATAACCACCTCAATGCGCACTTACTTGCCAACGACATATTAGAATATATTTTTGCAATTTCTATAGTGATACCCAAAAATCTGTTCGGAATGGAGTAATCACTCCAGGTGGAATGCCAAGATAGAACACGCTCATGTTTCAACATGCTTGCCACTGTTGCATAAACATTCCTTTCAATACCAATAAACATAGCCTGCGAAAAAGATTTCTTTAACCTTTCTGCAATCCATATATTAGGGTGCGATTTGTCAAGATATATTTTTGAGGATGCCTTTGCAATCTCAAATTTATAAGCATTAACTAATTTAATGTAAGCTTTATTTTCATTCTCTTGATTTAGAGAAATATATTTTGATAGTTCAAACATGGGAGATTTCTCTATTGTACATATAATCTCGTCACTACTTTCAAAAGTATGAGCTAGCCAATGTGTGCCTGACCGGCCAGTACCGATAATAAACACCGGGGAATTTTGTTTTCTTAATGACATTAATTATCTCTTTAATGTTCTTTGGTATTCCTGTTTCAGCTTTTGATTAAATAATTTTTGGTTAAAATTATTTATTACGTATTCTCTGCCAGCTTTCCCCATTTTTTTTCTTAATTTTTCATTGAGAATTAATATTTCGAGCTTTTCAAGTAGTGAATTAATGTCTTTTTCTTCAACAAGAAAGCCTGTTTTCATATTCAATACACCTTCTTGGACACCATTGTGAAACGTTGAAATCACAGGAAGTTCCATTGCTTGTGCCTCCTGCAGAACTAACCCTTGTCCTTCCGAATCACCATTGTCGGCAGTAATATATGGCATTAGAAATATATCAGAATTTTGATAGAATTTCAAAGTTGAATCTTTATTAAGAGCTCCTATTAAATGAATGTGTTTTTCTAATTTATGGTCTTGTATAAACTTTTCAAAGGAATTGAACAACACGCCGTTTCCTATGATATTGTATTCAATATTTAGATGTAAATTAAGAAGATCTTTGATTGCCTTAAGGCCGAAAATAAAACCTTTCTTCTCAACAAGCCTCCCAATAGAAAGAATTCTTATCACACCTTCAGAGTTTTCTCGCTTGCTTGGAGTATAAAAATCTAGATCGACTCCATTTGGAATAATAATCAATTTTTCGCTTTTACATCCGAGAGCTAGTAGTTTACTTGCTATGTATTTTGATACAGCAATAAATTTATCTCCCTTATCAAATAATTCTCGATATACCGATCTGTTCAGATAATTTAAGTTTACATCATACCCGTGGAATGTTGTTATGATCCTTCCATCAAGGACCCCTAATGATTGGAGAAATACTGCAAATAATCCACTTGGTCCGAAATGACAATGTATGATATCATATTTCTTCTGTATATTCAAAAAAGGGATTATTCCAAATATTAATTCCATTCTTGAAAAAGGATCAAGATTCAAGTAATCCGGATGGCTAAACAGATTTTCAAATATCTTAATATGTTTCGAATGTAGACAAATCAAATAAATCACCTTTAACCTCATTAACAACAAACCTAATGGCTTCTTTTGAGGATAGTGGACCAGTTTTAATATATCAAATTCTTTGACCACAGGATGTTGAGTTTTTTCAGTTAGTCTAAATCGTGGAAATATATCAACCTGATAATTCTCTTTAAGACAATTGATAATTTGATCCAGAACAAAAGTTTCTGATAATTTTGGAAAGGAGTTTACAATAAAAGCAATTCGCATATATCGCCTTGGAAGTTAATTAAATAGATCAAAATAGTTATCAGGTTAAAAAAATATCTTCGGATCAATATGCAAAATAATGTGGAATATGACTGATTACAGGCACTTGTTAGATAATGACATTATCCTTATAGTCAATAACTTGTTAATACATGAGCAAAAAGAATCATTTAAATTTTAGAGATTTGAGCAAGATACCAATTGAGTTGAGGTATCCTAAGAGTAAAGTGATACAATTTTACTCGGCATTTGGAAATATCGGCAATTATTTACCAGTCCTTGCAATACAAAAAATGATGAACACTGAATTTGACACATGGGATATTCATGACCCATTTATCGATTTCGATTTCATTAATAATAATTACAAAGTAGCAATTGTTGGTGG
>NZ_JAVJUY010000005.1:0-3896 GCF_040220315.1 Fulvivirga sp. | reverse complement strand
CCGGACAATATCCGCTGGATGTAGTTAAACTGAGATGCGATTTTCTATCAGCTACAGGCAGAAAATATATGCGTGGCCCAAGAGGTACTGGATTTTTGTATGTAAGTAAAAGGGTAATCGAACAATTCAACCCTTTAAATCTGGATTTACATTCGGCCGAATGGATTGACAAAACATCATTTAAGGCACGTTCGGATGCTAAGAAATTTGAGACCTGGGAACATAGTATATCGGGTAAACTAGGGCTGACAGCAGCCGCAAGGCAGATTAATGAATTGGGGATTTACAATATCTGGGAAAGAGTAATGAACTTGGCCGGCTACTTGAGGACAAGTTTGAGTGAAGTAGAAGGCATTGAAGTTACTGATACCGGCTCTTTAAAAAGCGGAATTGTCACCTTTCAAGTTAATGGTAAATCTCATCAAGGTATAAAAGAGTACTTATCTCAAAATAAATTTAATACAGTAATTGCTGTCAAAAATGGAACCCTCATTGATATGTCCAACAGAAATTTAGACTCTGTCATCAGGGCTTCCATACATTACTATAATACAAATTCAGAAATTGATAGCTTTGTCAGCTGTTTAAAGAATTACTTGCATTCTGAATGAAGCGGTTACTAACTCTTATTTTTTTACTTTTTACTTTCTTTTTCGATACACATGGCCAGTCTCAATGGTCTTATGGTGTGAATCCTTATTATGGAGCGGTTCTTAAATACAAAAAGAACATGAAGCAGCTCGAGTACACCAATTTACATGGTGTAGAGTTGTATGCAGCCATGCTTACTGATGGCAGTAAATATTGGCACAAACTTTACAACTATCCTCAATGGGGAATTGCAGCTTCTTATTTTAATTACAATGTGCCTGGTGAATTGGGAGAAGTAGGCTCACTGACCACTTACCTAGACATGACAGCCGGCAAGAAAAAGCATAAGTGGCGATTAAATATCGGAACTGGTATTGTCTATTCAACAGGTAGATTTGATTCACTCACCAATGAAGAAAATAAGGCTATCAGCAGCAAAATTAGCTATGTATTGCGAGGCACAATTCACAAAGAATTTCAATTAAGTGAGAACTATTTTTTTAATGTTAATATCGCCTTCAGGCACTATTCTAATGGCAAATTGAACATGCCGAACAATGGTATGAACTACCCTATTGTAGGCGTTGGTTTGAGGTATGTACCTAAACCTTTTAAGCAAAAAGATATAGAATGGGAGATTAAGGAACTTGATAGAAAAGTACATTATTCAGTGCGTGGATCAATGTCATGGAGGGAAGTGTGGCAGGAAGACATAAAACATAAAGCCTATAGTTTAAGCGTTTACGGAAGCAAACAAGTATCAAAATATAATACCATACTCGTGGGAGTAGATGCTTTTAATTATGATCAACTCTCTGTAGACAGAGCAAATGTGGTTTACAGAGAAAAAGAAGCGATTACTTCAGAACAGGAATTGAATAACGGCACTGGTCAGGTGGCTGTTACTGTGGGAACAGAGCTTTGGATTAGTAAAGTGTCGGTGGTAGTTCAGGGAGGTATTTATGTTTACAAGCCACAAGAATTTTATTCTGGCTGGTATCAGAGGTATGGCATCAAATATAACTTCAATAAGCATCTCTTTAGCCAAGTAAGTTTAAAGTCCCACGGCCGCACTGCCGATATGGTTGAGTTCGGTTTAGGGGTTACATTATAAACTTTTAAAGGTATTATTTTGTAATTTGTATTGTGATGAATCCTGAAGAAGGAAATAGTGCCAGTACAGATAAGAAAATTAGTGCCCTACTGACTAAGGCCCACGAAGGTATTGTTCTTTATGACAATCAGGGAAGAATAATCTATGCATCACCATCATCAAAAAACGTTAGTGGATTTGAAGTGGCAGAGATTCTGGGTAAATCAGGGCTCGATTTTGTACATCCTGATGAAATGGAACTATCTGCAAGAAATTTTGCCAGTGTACTGAATGTGCCTCAAAGTAGTATCACCTTTAGGCAAAGACTTCTCCATAAAAATAAGCACTATATCTGGGCTGAAACAACTCTCTCTAACTTTTTGCATGACCCCGATGTTGCAGGAGTAATTTCTAACTTTCGTGATATCACTTCACAAAAACTTGCTGAGGATGAGCTGCTGGAAAGCAAAACCTTGCTTGAGAGTATAAATCAAAACATCAAAGAGGCAATTTATCGTAATGTGCCCGATCGTTCTTTTGAATATGTGAATCAGGCATTTTTGGAAATGTTTAGATTTAAGTCGCTAAAAGATTTAAATAAGGTAACCTCCTCAACCCTTTATGTTGATCCTGAAATTCGACAGTTTATTAAAAATGAACTCTTACATAAAAAAGCCATTAATAATATTGAAGCAGAGTTTAAGCGTAAAGATGGCACCACTTTTTGGGGTCTAATAAGCAGCACACTTATAACCACTGCCGATGGCATAGCATACTTTGATGGCGCCATTCGAGATATTACGAGTCAAAAAATTGCAGAAGAAAAACTAAAGCGCAGTGAAGAATTTTTAACATCAATCAATAGAAATATTAAAGAAGGTCTGTACAGGAGTACGCTAAACAAAGGCATGGTCTATGTAAATGATGCCTTCGCAGAAATATTTGGGTATGATTCAGCCAAGGCCATTTTAGAAACAGATGTGGAGCAACTTTATTTTCATCTGGATTCCAGAAAAGAAATCGTAAAAGAACTTAAGGAGAAAGGCGCTATACGAAATAAGGAAATCCAGTTTAAAAGAAAGTCGGGGGAGGTTTTTTGGGGGTTAATGAGTAGCTACCTCAATAAAAGTAATTCAGGCGAGTATTATTTTGACGGGGCGATTAGAGACATTACTGAGCTGAAGAAAACGGAGGATAAATTAAGAGAGCTGAACGAAACACTCAAAACCAAGAACAAAGAGCTTAAGAAAAGGGAGCATGAACTAAATAAGGCACTCGAAGAATTATCGGATAGAAACTTTGAGTTAGACCAACTGGTATATAAAACCTCACATGACTTGCGCTCACCATTAAGTTCTATTTTGGGCTTGGTACATGTTGCTAAACTAGACGATTCTTCTGTGAACAAGACAGAATACATCGAGAAAATCGGTTCAAGTATTCATCGGTTAGATGATTTTGTTAAATCGATGTTGAATTATGCAAAAGCCAGTCGTGTGGAGGTGAAGAACGAGGAGCTTAACATCAGAGAATTGATAAATTCAAGCATACATGATCTTGAGTACCTTGAAAATTTTGATAAAGTATCTGTGGAGGTAGTTATTAAGGGCGATGAACAGGTGAAGTCCGACAAGTTAAAGTTGAAAATCATCCTAAGTAATATTATATCAAACGCTTACAAATACATGGATCTTGATAAAACCAAGAATTTCCTTAAAGTATCTGTAAATCATCAAAAAAAGAGGTTAAAAATTAACATAGAAGATAACGGAATAGGTATTGATAAAGAACATCTACCAAAAATCTTCGACATGTTTTACCGGGGTACTGAAAAATCGCAAGGTTCAGGTTTAGGCATGTACATTGTAAAGCAATCCATCGATAAGCTGGAAGGTAAAATTACTATAGCAAGCACACCGGGCAAGGGCACTACCTTTAACATTAGCCTTCCTATCCAATAGAATAAGCCGAGTTGGCCTTTTCATAAGATCAGAGTACCTTTGTGGCCTCGCAAATAACTAAACATAAACTATGAGTGCAGTAGAATACATAAAGGATAACAAACAGAAATTTTTAGACGAACTTTTCGATTTACTCAGAATCCCATCAGTAAGTGCAGACCCTGCTTACAAAAATGATGTGTTAAAAACAGCAGAATTTGTAAAAGAGAGCCTTGAGAAAGCAGGTGTAGATAAAGCAGAAATCTGTAAAA
>NZ_JAVJUY010000004.1:0-3224 GCF_040220315.1 Fulvivirga sp. | reverse complement strand
GTGGAACTTATCAATGGCCTCCATTTTCTCACCGTGTGAGATAAATTTGATAGGCTTTTCAACAACTCTTCGAATAGAAATTGCCGCACCACCTCGTGTATCACCATCTAACTTGGTTAATACAACACCATCAAAATCTAATCTTTCATTAAAGGTTTTAGCAGTATTCACCGCATCCTGACCAGTCATGGAATCAACTACAAATAGTGTTTCAGAAGGATCGAGTGCTTTTTTTATATCGGAGATTTCGTTCATCATCTCCTCATCCACTGCCAATCGACCGGCTGTATCGACAATTAATATTTTCTTGCCACCATCTTTGGCTGCCTTTATTGCATTGCTGGCAATTTGAACTGCATTTTTATTTTCAGGCTCGGCATACACCTCTACTCCTATCTGCTCACCTAACACCTTCAACTGGTCAATAGCCGCTGGTCGGTAAATATCACATGCCGCAAGCATCACTGTATTGCCTTGCTTTTTGAGCATGTTCGCCAACTTACCAGAGAAAGTGGTTTTACCAGAACCCTGCAAACCAGAGATAAGAATAACCGCTGGGCTACCTTTTATATCTATTTCTTCATGGCTACCACCCATTAATTGGGTTAGCTCATCGTTTGTAATCTTCGTTAAAAGCTGACCAGGAGAAACTGCCGTTAGTACGTCTTGACCTAATGCTTTTTCTTTTATCTCATCCGTTACATCTTTGGCTACTTTGTAGTTTACATCGGCATCAATTAACGCTCTACGAATTTCTTTCATCGTAGTGGCCACATTTACCTCTGTAATGCTTCCCTGCCCTTTTAGCGTTTTAAACGCTTTATCTAACTTTAAACTTAAATTATCAAACATATTTTCAGTGTTCTATTTGCGACTGCAAAATTATGGATTTTGACGGTAAAGAGTAAATTTTATTCAGATGTTCGATAAGGAATATAAGGAAATACTTCTCCTGCTTTAAAGTTCGACTTGTTTGCTGGTAGCTCAAGAAAGCCATCTGCAAAAACCAAATTAGCCAAATCGCCAGAACCCTGACCTACTACAGGTTTCGCTTTTAACATACCCTTGTCATTGTTGACTTTAACCTGAAGAAAATATGTAAGGTCGGGCTTAAACTCAAAGTCTTCTGCCAATTGCGTCAGTTGAATATTGTCATCCAAACTATAACTCTTTCTAAGCCATGGAAGTATATATTTGTTAAAACATAAAAATGTGGAAACGGGATTTCCAGGTAAAGCAAAGACTGATTTTTTTCTAATAGTACCGAACCAAAATGGCTTTCCAGGGCGCTGAGCTACTCGATGAAAATGTTTCGTTACACCCAATTCTTCAAGCACTTCTGGAACAAAGTCACTTTTGCCTTTTGAAACACCTCCACTTAAAACCAGCACGTCATATTCCGACAGAATTTTTTCTATTCTGGATTTTAATTCTTCCTTTTTATCAACGATATGAAAAACCTGCGAAACCATACCCAGTTGATCTAAACTAGCCCTAAGCACGTGTGAATTAGATTGCCTAATCTGATACATTTCGGGCTCTTCTTCCACATTTACCAATTCATCACCTGTAGAAATAATAGCAAATTTCAGAGGTTTATAGACTTTTACCTTGTTCTTACCCACAGTGGTGATGACTCCCATTTCGGCTGGTGTAATAAGCGTATTTGACTCTATAATGATCTGTTTTGTTTTTATATCCTGGCCTTGTAAATGGATGTTTTGTCCTTTTTTAATTTCGATATCGTTAATGACAGCTTTGTTCCCTTCAATGGTCACATCTTCATAGCGGATCACGGTATCAGCACCAATAGGAAGCATGGCGCCAGTCATCACTTCAAGGCAATTGACGACATTTTTGAGTTCGAGTTGCGGAGCACCAGCCAATTGCGTTGCTTCAATAGCAAATAGTCGCTGGCCTGACTGGTATTGCTCATTGTTGATTGCCACGCCATCCATCATTACCCTGTTAAATGGAGGAAAATCCCTGTCGGCCGCAATGGGTTCCGCTAACACTTTTCCAACTGCATCATAAAAAGGAACTTCAATAAGTTCTGGCTCAATAATATTTGATTGAATGATCTCAACTGCTTCTTGTACGGATATCATTTATTAAATTTGATTATATGACAAGTGGAAAATTAACACATATAGACGAAGATGGGAACCCAAAAATGGTAGATGTTTCAGATAAGCGTGTGACCAAGCGAACGGCAGTTGCTCAATCTATCGTATATCTGCCAGATGAGGTAGTAGCTGCATTTGATCAAAATAATGAGTTAGTCACAAAAAAAGGATCCGTTACACAGACAAGCATTATCGCTGGTGTAATGGGTGCAAAAAAAACGTCTGAGCTCATTCCATTTTGCCATCAGTTAAACCTTACCAATTGTAAAATTGATATCAGGAGGGATAAAAATGAACTGGTTATTTCATGTACTGCCATTTGCAACGGGCAAACCGGAGTGGAAATGGAAGCACTCACAGGAGCAAGCATTGCTGCTTTAACAGTGTATGATATGTGCAAAGCATTATCGCATGATATTGTCATAAAAGAAACCCGATTAATTGAAAAAACCGGAGGAAAAAGTGATTTCAAAAGATCGCGTTAACGGACTGGTTTTGATGGGAGGGCAAAGCTCACGAATGGTAGAAGACAAAGCATTCTTAAAAATTAATTACAAGCCTCTTTTTGAAATTGCTCATGACCTGCTAACCGAATTTTGTGATCAAGTTTATCTTTCTTGTCATGAAGGTCAGGCTGCAAAGCTTTCTAAGAAATATACTTTACTTGTTGATGATGAATCTTTTAAAGGGCCCATTGGCGGCATCAGGCAAGCGTTTGCAAAAGAGACTACTCATTGGTTGATTTTACCTTGTGACATGCCCTTTCTGACAAAAAATTCTATTGAAAAGCTTCTAATCGATGCGAACAAAAATGATGTTGTTTGTGCATCTGATGCTTCAGGACAAATCAATCCACTTGTAGGCCTTTATAAAAGTACTTGTAGTGAGAAGCTCAAGAATTATACTGGTGATAGTCCGAAAGAGTTTGTGAAGCTGGTTAGATTTGGGGCAATACCTTTTAGTGCTAAAGAATTGGTGAATTTGAATCGACCGGAGGATTTAAATAAATTATAATTAGTGGTCATGGCGACAGTGGTGGCCTGCTGCTGGGAGCTTTAGCAAAGGCAGGCATCTTACTAAGATAGAATAGCAAATTTT
>NZ_JAVJUY010000003.1:0-5385 GCF_040220315.1 Fulvivirga sp. | reverse complement strand
CCACCAATAGCAATATTGGCAGTGGCAGTACTATTCAATCCCATGAAGCAATTATCTATTACTAGATTACCCCCAATATTCAAATTATAATTAGAAATTGAGGTTAAATAAATATAAAAGAACGGAATGTCTTGAAAAGTTAAATTACCGGCTACAGAAGTCAACGCACCATTTAAGTCTATAAAATTTGCTAAAGAAGCAGTTGCCCACGTGAAATTTCCAAACGATTGTCCGAGTCCTGAAGGTGCTGATCCGTTTGATGTGTATCCAGTTATTTGGCACGTTGAATTTGAGTCCCATGAAGCTGTGGGAATCGTACCAGCTGTTGAAGTATACTGATGATCATAAACACTTCCAGATTCAAATATTAGTGTTGAAGATGATGCATTAGTTATTGTTCCTGCATTGTTCAATGTACCTGCAACCCTTATTAATGCTATTCTTGGAGGGGGAGGAACGACAGCATTTTGAATAATTATGATACCTGAAGACTGAATATTCAAAATTCCACCAGCATTAATTGTTAAATCATCTCCACTGCCTGCAGCTACTGTAAAAGTTCCAGAACTCGATATAGTAAGTGACCCTCCCGAACTAACTGTTATCTGATCTGCTGATCGAGTATCAGAAACCGTAATAGAGTGGCCATTCAAAATTGTTATAGTCCCAGATGCTGTTGTTGGAACAGCCGCTGGAATCCAAGAATTGGGATCATTCCAATCACCAGTTCCTCCGCCAGAAGAAACAACTTGTGCTGAAACAAAAGTAGAAAAGCTCAATAAAATTAATGTAAAAAATGAAAGGATGTTCCTCATATGACAAAAGTCCAAATGAAACTTAAAATACAAAAATATGAATTAAAAGACATCAGTGCTAATAATTCAATACTAATTAAATACCGCAATAGTGCCTATTGTAACCAGTTAAATTTGGATTAACCTATTAATTATCAACTGTTTCTGTTCATCCGTAAGGTTACTCCCAGATGGCAGGCACAAGCCTTGCTGAAATAACTTTTCACTCTCACCGTTTCCGTAGTAGTCAGTGACCTTATTAAATACCGGTTGTAAATGCATTGGTTTCCACAAGGGTCTTGTTTCGATATTATACTTCTCAAGCTCTAGCCTAAGTGTTTCTCTATCATATCCGGTTTTGTTTTTATCAATTAATACTGTTGTAAGCCATCTGTTACTGAAATAATTACTATCAGGTTCTTCAATAAACGTAAAACCTATATCCTTTAGATTTTCTCGGTAAAAATCATAATTAGCCCTTCGTTTCTGTACCCAAGAATCCAAAATCTCTAACTGTCCTCTGCCTATACCTGCAGCGATGTTACTCATACGGTAATTGTAACCTATTTCTGAATGTTGATAATGGGGAGCAGCGTCTCTTGCCTGAGTAGCTAAAAAACGAGCTTTATTAATCCATTCTTTATTGTTTGAAACCAAAGCTCCACCTCCTGATGTGGTAATGATCTTATTGCCATTAAATGAAAAGATGCCAAAATCTCCAAAGGTTCCTAGCTTCTGCCCCTTAAAAGACGAACCAAGTGCCTCAGCGGCATCTTCAATGAGTGGGATTTCATATCTTTTACAAACTTTTACTATTTCATCAATTTTACCCGGCATACCATATAAATGCACAAAAATTACGGCCGCAGGTTTATGGCCATTTTTAATTTGATCTTTTATAGCTTTTTCCAGATGGACAGGATCCATATTCCAGGTATCAGTTTCGCTATCAACAAAAATTGGATTAGCTCCCTGGTAAACTATAGGATTGGCGGATGCTGAAAAAGTGAATGATGAACAAATAACATGATCACCTCTTTTTACACCTAATATGATGAGTGCTAAATGAATGGCAGCGGTTCCCGAGCTTAAAACAGCACAATGTTTTGCACCAGAATATGCACACAATTCTTTTTCAAAATTATCTACATTAGGACCTAAAGGGGCTATCCAGTTTTGATCAAAGGCTTCATTAACATACTTAAGTTCATTACCTCCCATATGGGGCGAGGACAGATAGATTCGTTCTCTACTCATTAAAATAAAAATAGATTAATAGAATTATTGCAATAACATTCCATTCTGTAATTATATAAAAAACGTCAATGGGCCAGCCATTAAAAAATGTTAATCCATACTTAAGAATTAAAAATAGACTTATAAAAACTGAAGAAACGATGAGGTCAAAAAGAATAATTTGAAATGCTTTGGCTCTTAATATTGTAAATGTTTTCACATATAGAATCATGAGTGCCTTAACTAAGAACAAATAAATTAGCTCGTTTAAAATAACCGCATTAAAAGCAACTTTGAATTCTTTTTGAAATACCATTAAGGTTAAGAACAATACTATAATTAAGCCTCTAACGCCTAAGATCATTGTATTTTTTTAACGCAAATAACCATATGAGAATTACAGCTCCTAATAAGGCTCCATTAAATAAGTATTTATGATAAAAATAAAACTCTCTTGGGTTATACTGGCTTACATAATAAAGGCCTGTAATTCTTGCAACATTTAGTATGTTCATAATTACAATACCACTAATAATCACCAATAAAATATTTTTTGTTAGTTGAAAATAACTGAGTAGAAATGAAACTAAAATAATGTAAAGTGTTGCTGCGTTACAGCCTTCATAAATTGCTAGAATTACTACATTATCTCTATTTAAATATATTTTCGGATAATTTTCATCAAATGTTAGGCTGGTTTTATGCCCAAACAACTGCAATAAATATTCAGTTTGATAAGCAGCTATATCAGTAAAAAATATTGTGTCAGGAAAAATGAATTTATGATAGGCGTAATAAACTAAGTTTAGCATTAAGTATAATGTCAAAAATGATAATACAAAACCAATTGCCTTACGCATTTTAGGATCATTTATCTTATTTAATAAAATCATTTATATCTCTTTTGCTGGTATACCTACTACTTTTGCGTTTGAAAGAACATTATTTTTAACCACTGCACCTGCACCAATTATTGCCCATTCGCCAATCATTATACCTGGTAAAATAACTGCTCCAGCGCCAATAAACGCACCTTCACCTACCTTAACTCCGCCAGTAAGTGTCGCATTTGGTGCTATATGAACATAGTCACCTATCACGCAATCATGATCAATTGATGCTGATGTATTGACGATAACATGCCTACCTATTTTTGTATCAGCATTTACAACTGCTGAGGCCATAATCACAGTTCCTAATTCAATTTCCACACCTTTGGAAATAATAGCTGAAGGGTGAACAGCTTTTGAATAAGAAATATTCAATTTGGCAGATAGGTTTTTTCTTATTTTGTTATTTCCTATCGTTATAATGCATGGAGAAGAAGTCCCATTACTCTCTTGTGTAACACCAAGTACAGGTATGCTCATTATTGAAGTTTTTGACGGGTCATCATCAAAAGCACCCAAAACCTGGACATTGCATTTCTCCAGAATGTCAATTACTACTTTTGCATGTCCGCTAGCACCAATGAGATACATATTATATTTAACAATTAGGAATTTACAAAGGACAATTAGCTAAAGAGCACTTTAGTTCCCTTTAAATTTTTCCATTGTTGCACTTCCTTCAGCGGCTATCCCTTCCGCAACAAACACCTTTTTTAGTGTATAAATGATTATTTTCAAATCTAACCAAAAGGATTGGTTATCCACATAATACAAATCATATTGAAAACGTTCTTCCCATGAGATTGCATTTCTCCCATTTACCTGAGCCCAACCAGAAATTCCTGGTTTTACAAAATGTCTTCTTCTTTGTTCTTTGGAATATAATTTCAAATATTCAACCAGCCATGGTCTTGGACCTACAAATGACATCTCACCTCTCAAAATATTAATCAATTGTGGTAATTCATCAAGGGATGTTTTTCTTACGAATTTGCCAATGGTTGTCAATCGGTCTGCATCGGGTAAGAGTTGACCATTTTCATCAGTTTTGCTATTCATTGTTTTAAACTTGATCACCTTGAATATCTTTTCATTTTTACCAGGTCTGTCTTGAATAAAAAAAACTTCCCTTGATTGAAAAAAATATAAAAGGACAATGATTAAAAAAATAATAGGCGAAAGTATCACGAGCGCAATAAAGGCTACGAGAACATCTAAAAATGGCTTAATTACACTTTTGTACATTACACTAATGCTTCTTTAACTTCTGTAATATATTTTTTAGCCAGTTTCTGACGATCAAAGTTTGCCTTTGCATAATGGTATCCATTAATCCCTGTTTCTTTAAGTTTCTCTTTTTCATTAATCAGAGACCTGATCACCTTGACAATTTCTTGCGCATTTTCTGGTTCGGCATAAAATCCACAACCTGCTTGTTCAACCAACTGCCGGGAAATTCCGTCTATTAGCATTAGCACTGGTTTCTTACAAGCCATGTAGTCAAAGGTTTTATTTGAATAAATGGTTTTGAAAGTATCCGCCTTCTTTAATATCGAAGCTCCCATATCAGAACCTAAAATATATTTAAAAACCTCTGATTTAGGGACTGAATCTACAAATTCAATATTTTGAATGCTCTTTTTCGAAACAAGGTTCATAAGTTCCTGTTTTTCCATTCCATCTCCTATTAGCTGAAATACAACTGGACTATCTCTCAAATCAATAGCCACATCAATCAATTGTTTTAAATGATTCGCAACCCCATGAGCACCAACATAAGTAATAACAAATTTATCTGTATGTCCGCGAGCCCTTCTCCACTCATCTGAATTAAAGCCGTTTAATAGCTTATCTGAAAGTGAAAAATCTGAAGCATTAGGGATAAATATTATTTTATTTTCATCTACACCTTTATCTATTAAACTAGTCCGAAATGCAGGGGTTAAAACGTTGATAAGCTTAGCTTTTTTATAGATAAAACTCTCAAAATTATATGCAAGCTTAATTAATAACTTACTTTTTAGTACTTCAGTATCTATCGCTGACTCTGGCCAAAGATCCCTAACTTCAAATATGAAAGGTGTCCTTTTAAATTTAGAAAGTAGATAGCCTGATATCCCAACAAATAACGGAGGAGAAGTGACCAATATGACGTCATAGTTTCTACCCACTTTAAATATCCCACAATAAAGACTTGAAAAAACAAATGAAAAGTAAGCCCATAAACGTCCAATAAAACTCTTGTTGTATGATTCTGAAACTTGGGTTCTCCAGACTGTAGTGTTTCCCTGTTTCTTTTTAATTACCCACTTTCCTCGGTATTCAGGCCTTTTTTTATGCCCGGAATAATGCATCATTCCTGCGATAACTGTAATATCATGACCTTCAGCATTCCAAAGTTTAGCCATCTCATTGAAGCGAGAACCTCCAGGATCGTCTTCTTCCAAAAAATACTGATGAATAAG
>NZ_JAVJUY010000002.1:0-39990 GCF_040220315.1 Fulvivirga sp. | reverse complement strand
CAATTGGATAGCCGATGCAGGTGGTGCTCAATGGTTGCAAGGCCCTGCTACTCCTGCAGGTGGAACGGGTAATGTTGGAGACTTCTTTTTGAACACTACAAACGGGGATGTTTTTGAAAAAACAGGAGCATCCACCTGGAGTAATATTGGTAACATTCAAGGTACAGATGGTCTAGATGGAGATCGCTATTCCACTACCTCAACTACAAGTGAATCAATAGGTACTGGTGCTAAATCTTTTACGGTAGAGACAGGATTGGCCTATTCTGCAGGCCAGACGGCATTAATTGCGATAGACGGCTCAAACTTTATGGAAGGTACTGTTACTTCGTATTCAGGTAGTACATTGAATGTTAATGTAATTACTACTACGGGTGCAGGGTCGAGTTCTTCCTGGACTATAAACCTAAATGGTGCTCCAGGGCCCGCAGGTGAAGATGCATATATTTATGTTGGATATGCTGATGATGCAGCAGGTACAAACTTTAGTACAACTAGTGGTACAAGAGAATACATAGGCTTTGTTACTTCTAATACAACATTAACACCTGTTGTAGGAGATTTTTCAAGTTTCACACAATTTAGAGACCTTTCTGCAAATGGTGATATGCTTCAAGCTACCTATGATACTAATACTAATAATATAGTTGATAATGCAGAGTCAGCCCAATCACTATCAGGAACTATCACTACAGCACAAATATCTGATATAACAAATGTTGGTAGTGGAGCTATAATCACGGGAGCAGAAAGAACAAATTTATCAAATCAGACAGGTACAAACACAGGTGATGAAGTGCTATTTAATGCTACTACAGATGGAATTGTTCCGGCACCAGGAGTATCTACTGGAAGAGTTTTACAGGATGATGGTACTTGGGTAACCGCAGGAAGCGGTGATATGCTTCAAGCGACTTACGATGCTAATTCGAATAATGTAGTTGATGATGCAGAGTCAGCCCAATCTTTATCAGGAACGATCACAACTGCACAAATTACTGATATAACTAGCGTAGGTAGTGGAGCTATAATCACAGGAGCAGAAAGAGCGAATTTATCAAATCAGACAGGTACAAACACAGGTGATGAAGTGCTATTTAGTGCCACTACAGATGGAATTGTTCCAGCACCAGGAGCATCCACAGGAAGAGTGTTACAAGATGACGGATCATGGATAACTCCAACAACAGGAGCAACAGATCTTTCCGGCCTTTCTGACGCCAACGTTGATACAGGTATCGCAGATGCTCAAATATTAATATATGATGGTGCTACAGATAATCAATTTGAAAATATTTCAATTAGTGGAGATATAGTAATTAATAATGCCGGTGTAACCGCCATTCAGGATGATGCCGTTCAATTAGATGATATTCAAGACAATGGTTCAGGACAGCGAGCACTCTTGGCTAATAATAATGCAGGTAATGTAGTTTGGCTTGAGCCTGCAAATGATTCTCAGGTACTGGGTACTAACGGAGCAGGCGATTTAACTTTTATAGATCAATCTGATTTTGCTACTGAATTACAGGAAGCCTATGATAATGGAACTACGGCAGATATTACTATGTCGGGAGGAAAGGATTTAAGATTTACTTCCTCTGGAGCAGGAGAAGTATTTGCCATAGATGAAGCAAATGAAAGAGTGGGTATTGGGACACATTCACCAGGCGCAAAACTGGATGTGACTGGAGATATTCGATCAGCTGGACATTTGACTACGATTGCTGTTGGAGGTGAAGGAGGACAAATTACCCTGGGCCATGCAGGAAACACAACTGGTGTAGGAGAAGGAAACAATACATGGAATATAGATGTCGTTGCTGACAATTTAAGATTTTTTGATGTAGATGGAGGGGGCTCTGGAGATGTATGGATGGATATTGACCCTACAAATAATATATTTTACCTGGGTTCGGCAAATGACGATTTAGAAATAGTAAGTCCAATTACTTTTGGTGGTGATCCCGGTACTGCCGGGCAAGTACTACAATCTAATGGTGCTGGTGTAGCACCAAGTTGGGTAGCAGCTTCTGGTGCAGGGACATTACAAAGTGCTTATAATGGTGGGCAGACAATAGATTTGGCCTCAGCGGGTAGTTTAGATATAAGGGATAATACGGGAGCTTCAACAATATTAACAGTAGATGAGGCTAATCAAAGAGTGGGCATAGGTACAAATTCACCAACTAATATTTTGGATGTCAGCAATAATGCGGGTGGTTCAACTGTAAATGTGAATTCAACTGGTGGGGCAACACAAAATACAGGTATAATATCCTCTGCAACAGGCACATCTAGTGGCTCAACTGGAATTGCAGGTAATGCAACTGGTGGCACTTCTGCTTACGGTGTTCGTGGAAATGCTATTGATGGAACTATAACTAATGTTGGAGTTTATGGGTCTGCTATCAACAACAGCAACTCTGCTTGGGTATATGGAGTAGCGGGTATTAATCAGGGTTCAACTTCAGCAACTCAATCATTCGGAATTTACGGAGAAACAAATCAAACAGGCTCCACTAATAATTTTGGGGTCTATGGCACAGCCACAGGAGCAAGTGGTAACAATTGGGCAGGTTATTTTGAAGGAGCTACAGCAATAACAGGTGAGTTGGCTGTTGGCTCATCACCATCTCCAGGTACACCAGGGCAAGTACTACAATCTAATGGTGCAGGTGCAGCGCCAAGTTGGGTGGCGGCTTCTGGTGGCGGCTCTTTACAAGGGGCTTATGATGGAGGACCTTCAATTCTTTTGGATGGAACCAATGAAATAGATATTTCAACTTCTGGCGGGACACCATTATTCGCAACTGATGATGCAAACCAGCGATTGGGAATAGGTACAGTTTCCCCTAATTACTTTACAGAGATAGTCGCTCCTGACTTTGGTAATACCAATCAGGTATTAAGACTCTCTACAACAAATACCAATAGCTTTGTTGATTTAACGGGCTCAGCTACTGGTGCAGCGGGATTCAGAATACGATCTCAAGGGGGTTCTAATGAATTAATATTTCAAACGGCAGGCAATAATGATAGAATGGTAATTAATGCGGCTGGTAACGTTGGGATAGATGCGCCAGGGGATTCAAAATTGCAAGTTGGTACAGGTAATATCCAGATTGATTTAGAACATTCATTACTGGCTATTGACCCTGCAGACGTTTTTACCTATCAATCGAAAGACGTTCCGCAATACGGAACTGGTTGGTATGATGACGCTGAAACTCCCGGTTTAGCTCAAAACTGGCATTCTTCTTTCGCAGGAATAAAAATGTTTACAAGTGGATTAAGAAGGTTTAGTATTTCACAGAATGGGAATGTATCTATAGGTACCACCAGCCCGGCCACAAATGCAGCTCTAGATATACAGTCGAATACCAGTGGATTGTTGATACCAAGATTAACAACGGCTGAAAGAAATGCTATAGCCGGACCGGAAACAGGATTAATGATTTATAACACTTCTACCAATGGCTTTAACTTTTATGATGGAGGTTCATGGACCGGATTTGGAGGTGGAGCTAATACCCTCGGGGAAGCCTATTTAGGTAGTGGCGCGGTGCAAATGACTGCTGCAGCAGGTGACATCGACATTAGAACAGAGACTACCAGCCAATTAGCATTTTTTGTCGAAGAAGCTACAGGTAACATAGGTATGGGTAATAATTCTCCGCTTGCTGCTAATCGTCTAACAGTTTCTGGAGGCGATGTGAACATTGATCAAAATCAATTCTATAAAATTGGCAATGAAAATGTACTTGGTTTCAATGGTTCGGAGGTTCAATCGGGAAGTAATTTATCAGTACCACTTACTTTTTGGGCAGGGGGTGAATTAGCCAGGCTAACAACAAGTGGCAATTTCGGGATAGGGACTAATAATCCGCTTTCAAAATTACAGTTAGAAAACACCTTGAACCTGTATTACGATGAAGCACAGGGAACAGATGTTATAACACATAATATTTATGAAGCGGGAACAGGAGACTTTAGATATAATGTTACAGGAGGTGCTAGCGCCCTAGTATTAGGAGAAAATCGTATGGGTATATTTAATTTTGTTTCTGGAACAGGTGGTACGGCCATTGGCTCATTCTCAACCAGAATGAATTTTACATCCGAAGGTCTGGTAATAAATGGAGATAATCCAGATGCATCTGCAGTTCTTGATATTAATTCAACAACTAAAGGGATCTTGATACCTAGATTGACTACCGTGGAAAGAGATGCTATTGGTTCTCCTGCCACGGGTCTTATGGTTTATAATACTACTACAAATGGATTCAATTATTATAACGGTGGAAGTTGGAGTTCTTTAAGTGGCGGAAGTAGTCTTTGGACGGATGCATCACCTGATATATACTTTAGTACAGGAAATGTTGGAATTGGCACTACTCCTTCTGCTACTTCACGATTAAATGTTTTGGCATCCCAGTCTTCGGGTACTGCTGGTACATTTACAAATAATGTCAGCGGGGTAAGTGGATCTGCTTTAGAGCTAGTTAATCAAGGGACACGTTCTGTAGGGCATAATGGAGTTAATATTAGAAATTTAACTACTAAGTCTGGTGGGAGTAATAGCACAAAAATTGGATTAAATATTGAGTCAACAGGTTCGTGGGGTCCAGGAACCACTAATCAGCCTAACGTGGGTCTTAATGTTGACGTTTCAGGCGCTGACAATAATTACCCTGCGATTTTCAATGGTGGTTATGTTGGAATTGGAACAAATGCGCCTGAACATCATTTACATATTCAAGATAACGTAACAGCATCTAGCACTGAAGGTGTATTTATTGATGTGCAAAATACATTCGGGTCAAGTACATCAGGTGCTACAGCAGGTATACGATTCAAAACTTCAAATTTTGGTGTAGGTGAACATTATAAAGGAGCTATTTTATATCGCAGAACAACAACTAATGGTCGTGGTAGTATAATCTTTCTGAATAATGATGGTGATGATAACACTAGTGTTGATCGTGATGCTGATGTCAAAATGGTAATTGCGAATGATGGTAATGTTGGTGTTGGAATCAGCACACCATCTTCAAAATTAGATGTTTTGGCAAATACTAATATTGTAACTCAAGCGGGTAGGTTCATTAACAGTACTGTCAATTCAGAGACCAGGGCGTTAAGATTAGAAGCAAGCAATGGTACAAATGTGAGCCAAGGACTTTGGACTCAAGCTGAAGGAAGTAATACCTCTATGGGCGTCTATGCTAGAGCATCAAATGGCTCTAGTCAGTCGATAGGTGTAGAAGCTGATGCCTGGGGAGCTCCTTTAAATTATGGCTTCTTAGCTGATTTGAATTTTGCTACTACAGGCGACTCTTATGCAGTTTTTGGAAACGCTAGAGGCTCAGGTAGTACTAGCAGTTACGGTGTTTATGGTACGGCATCTAATGCGACAACAAACTATGGTGTTTATGGAAATGCATCTGGAGGTACTACCAATTGGGCTGGATACTTTGCTTCAGGAGAAGTTTATGTTGAAAATAATTTAGGAGTCGGCAACACCAATCCATCCTATGCTTTGGATGTGTCCACTACTGGTTCACGCGCGGTGAATGGTATTGCGACTCTTGCAGGTAGCGTCTATTCTGGGTATTTCGATGGAACTTCTACTAGTGCTGGAAATTCATTTGCTATAGGTGTTTATGGTAGGGCTGGAAATGATAATGGAACCGGTGCAGAATATGGTGTTTTTGGATTTGCTGATAATGGTACTAGTTCTGGTGCATCTTATGCAGTATATGCAAGTGGAGATCTAGCTTACACAGGTTCTTTGGTAAATGCATCAGATCTTAAATTGAAAAGAGACATAAAAACGCTAAGAAGTTCACTCTCAGATTTGATGAAATTAAGACCTACTACTTATTATTATAAGTTTGATGAATTTGATTATATGGGTTTGTCAAGAAATCATCAAATTGGTTTAATAGCACAAGAAGTTGAGGAGATATTTCCAGAAGTTGTTACGGAAAATTTACACCCTGGGGATGATAAGCACGAAGAATTAGAATATAAAGGAATTGACTATCAGAAACTTACGCCTGTCGTTATTAAAGCCATTCAAGAGCAACAAGAAATCATTGATGCACAAAAGGCTGAAATAGAAGAACTGAAAGCCCAAATAGCCAAACTGCTAGGTTCAGAAGCATCTACTCAAGCACAACTCAATGAATTGAAAGCTCAAATGGATAAACTAACAGCCATTTTAACCGCAGAAGCTAATAAAGGAGATGATTAAGAATTTAGTTATCATATCGCTTTATCTAATTCCGTACTTGGGTTTCAGCCAACTAACAATAAGCCCCGGAACAGTAGTTAGAACGAATGCTTTAATAAGCACCGATGGCAATGTGATTAATGGGAGTGAAAGTGTATTATTTGAACAAGGCTCAGAACTATTGTTAAATGGAAGTGCAGATCAGGGGATCAATGCAGTACAAAATTTATTTCTTCCAACCCTGAGCATTGAAGGAGGTGGAAATAAAGCCATTTTCGGGTCGGTAGTAATAAGCAATCAGCTCAACTTAACAGAAGGGTTTTTGGTAGTACCGGGTGAGATTGATGACAATAATTTGATATTACTTAATGGTGCGAGTGCTACCACAGATGGTACGTCATGGGTTTCAGGACCATTGCTCCAACAAGGTTCGGGCAGTAAATCGTACCCACTTGGTGCGGCAGGGCGTTATGCACCCATTGAATTAGATATAAGTGGAAATGATGAAACCATAACGGGAGCATTCGCCATTCGAAATTCAAATGTCTTTACTTTAAGGGATTTGCCTGCCAGTATCGATAGCGCGAGCAACGCATGGTTGTGGGCTGTGTTTTCTAATAATTTAACAAGTTTAGGTGTCACACTGCCTATACTAGCCGAAGATGAAGGAATATTTTCCGGCAGGGATGAGCTCTTACCTGTCGTACTTGAAGCTGATACCGTAGAGAATTTGAGTGCCAATTTAGGAGGGTCAACAACGTCCTTTGCTACAGGCCTGAACGGAGTAAGTAGTCAGGATAGATCTACGAATAGTAGCTCTGGAGGTGAATTTGCAAAAATTTTCTTACTGGGTGCTGAGCTTACCACCGTTCCTATCATCCACAATATTATTACACCAAATAATGACGGCTCTAACGATTACTTGATAATTGATGCAATAGGTGTGTATGGCGATAGTAATGAAGTAATATTACTAGATAGGTGGGGCACAGAAATTTATAGGAAAAAGAACTTTAGAAATTTTAATGATATAGATAATCCGTATGATGGCAGTTTTGATGACCTGTCACCGGGTAATTATATATGTATTTTAAAATATGCGGGGCAAACGGCCAAGCAGGTAATAACAGTGTTGAATTAATAGAAGTTGTTTTAAAAGGAAGCAAAGAAATTAGAAAGTCATTCTGACAAAGGAAGAATCTTATTCAGTTGTGAAAACGCAATTTCAGAATAGAGTAAGATCCCTCGTTTCCTCGGGATGACCTGACCTTTGAGACAGTTTCAAAAGTGTAGATAAAACACTAAACAACGTACTGTCACTTCGACATGTAACGTAGCGAACTGATATGTGCCCGAATTGAAGGGTTAATTTCTCGCTGTCAGCTTACGGTTCGAAATGACGATAAAGACTAAAGAATTTGATTAAACTATTACTAAAAGGAATAAGCGTATTGCTAATTACACTAAGCACTACTTATGTAGGCGCTCAGGATATCCCTTTGTTTAGTCAGAAGCTTACTAATTCTTTTATCTACAATCCGGCTATGGCTGGCCATACTTTTGGCTCACTCACGCTGGCTAACAGAAGAAATTTCTCTAACGTAAATGGTGCTGCTGAAAATAACTTTCTGAGTTTCCATACACCTTTTTATGATCATCGCTTTGGTGTGGGAGCAAACGTATTTAGAGAACAGGTCAATTTTGTTGATAATATTTACGCATCCGGAGCTTTTGCGTATCATATCAATTTTGGCAGTTACAATGTGCTCTCTATGGGAGTTTCAGCTGAATATAACAGCATTGGCTTTGATATCAATAGTGTGATTGGCGATCGTAATGATCCACTATTGGGTGAGAAAACCAATAACATGGATTTCTCTTTTGGCATTAACTATCAGCACAGATACTTTAAAGTAGGTGCAGCGGCCAACCGATTAGCAACAAACCTTGAACTGTCAAATAATGCCAGTGTTTTAAGTGAGTTTTATTCTGGCTATGCGGCAGGATTGATACCACTAAGGGGCGGGCAGGATATTTTAGAGCCTACCTTCACCTTTAGAAAACTTTCTGCCATCAATGATATTTGGGAGACAGGCTTATATTATACGTTCAATAATTTATTAACGGTAGGTACTTCATACAGAAAAGGCGACATACTTAATGCTGCTGTTGGCCTTAAAGTGGCGAAGAAATTCTTTGTTGGCTACAGCTACGAGATTGTTAATAATAACCTCGGAACGGATGTAGGACCAAGTAGCGAAATTGCAGTCCGTTTTGATTTTAATGATAAATCTTATCAGGAACGTTTCCGTCAGGACTATAAAAATTCATTGGCATTCAGAAGAAAGACTTTAAGTACGGCAGCAAAAAGAACACGAGTCGGTTCTCGTAGTCCTAAATCGTTCAAGAAAAGGCAGAAAAGTAGGTTAAAGAATATTAAGTCGCCAAACCAGCGCTATAATAACCTGAAAAAGCTACCAAAGATTGAACGCAGAAAATTCGACAATAAAAAGCGCAGGAAAAAGAACTACAAGCGTAGAAACCAGAAGCGCTACAAACCTAAAAAGCGGAAGAGGTATAAGTAATTTGGTTGTTGGCTACTTGTAGCTAGTTGCTGGCGTCTTGTTTACTTGATTTTTGCTTCACCAATCGCATGATATTTTATTTAAGTAAGATTATTTTTTAATAAATCACTATTTTTTTAGTTTTATGGACTTAAACCTGTAAAACCATGAAAAAATTAATCTTATTTTTATTTGCCTCAACCATATTCCTCTCTTGTGGAGATGATACACCTGAAAATCAGGATGGAGTTGGTACCTTAAGCCTGAATTTGGGGCTCGATATAAAAGCGAACCCTATTGGCGGACGTACTGATGAAGTTGTTGCCATTGAGGATTTTTTAGTAATTATTTTTAGAGAAGATGGTACTGTCTTCCAGCAATTCGACCGTGCTGCTGACATCCCCTCTGAAGTTGAATTGCCCACAGGAGTCTATCGGGTAACAGCCAGTTCTAATAATGAATCCTTTGCAGAATTTGATAACCCCTTTTATTATGGCGAATCGGAGCTATTTAGCATTGATAAAGAAGAATTGAAGGTAGTTACTGTCACATGTACGCTGGATAACATGAAGGTGACTGTGAATTACTCAGAAAATGTTATCAATACATTTGATACATATTCTACTACGGTGCAAAGTGATGCTGGAGGAGTACTCATTTATAATGAGAGCGAGACACGAGAAGGATATTTTTCTGTATCACCATTGCAGATTGAGGCTACACTTACTTATACTAAAACAGATGGCTCAGTATTAACAAAAACCTTTACTGGAGCAGTCACTGACCCACAGCCTAAAACACGTTATGAGATCAATGTAGATGCGATTGTACAGGATGGACAGATTGTTATTAACATTGAGCTCGATGAAACGGTTGATTTAATTGGGGTTGAATTAGGAGAAACTGTGAATGCTGGAAATTTATCAAATGGAGATTTGTTAATTACTGAAGTTTTTCAGAATCCTTTATTTAGTGATATAGGTCTAGAGTATTTTGAAGTATTCAATAACACAAGCAACGCTGTTAATCTCATTGGAAAAATTGTACAAGATTTAGGAGCAGACTCTTTTACTATTGACCAAGACTTAATTATTCAGCCATATTCTTATTTTGTTTTTCAAAGCGGAAACTTAAATACATTAGTAGACATCTCCAATGACTATATTTATACTGGTATGGTGCTTGGAAATGCAGATGACGAAATCATAATCTTTAATTCTGATATGACTGAAATCGTCAGACTTGAATATGATGGGGGACCAATATTTCCAGACCCAACGGGAGCATCAATGATTTTGGATCCATCATGTCAATCAATTGATTGTATGATTGACGGATCTAATTGGTGCGTGAGCATTACAGAAATGGACTTTGAAGAAAAAGGTACACCTGGATCAGTCAATGAATCTTGTTCTCTCGATTATGATGGCGATGGCTACTCAGTTGAAATGGGAGACTGTGATGATTATAATTACTTAATATTCCCATCTTCAGCATTTAATGAAACATGTAATAACGGCATTGATGATAATTGTGATGGTTTAATTGACAATACTTGTGTAACGGATGTTTGTGATGGGCTAGATAATGACAATGATGGAAATGTGGACAACATAACTTGGTACCAAGATACAGATGGCGATGGATATGGGTCATCTAACATTATTGGAACCTCAGCATGTAGTCAACCTGTGGGATCATCTATGAACTCACTAGATTGTGACGATTCCGATGATAGTATTTACCCAGGCTCCCCAGAAATTTGTGGAAATATGATTGACGAAGATTGTACAGGCCAAGTTGATGATGGTTGCTAGTAGAGCACCAATAATAAAAAGGGAGTTCAATTGAACTCCCTTTTTATTTCACATAATAGCTCTGAGTTACTTTCCCTCATCTTCATCTTTGCCCTCATTAGTAATATCACCCTCTTCCTCAACCACCTCTTCCTCCTGCTGGTAAATTATACTAATAGGAAAATCATTCCCATGAACAAAACCAGTTGGGTATTAGCCCTGACCAACGTGCTGTCTATTAAAAGAGTAGACTAGATTGTGATGATAGTATTTACCCAGACACCAGAGGTTTGTATAAAAATGATATATGAATATTTTAACGGAGCCATGGATAATGGTTGTTAATTTTAAAGATCAGTAAAAAAAGGGAGGTTTATTGCTTCCCATTTAAGTAATCTTCAGCCTTTGCAAGGTTCGGCTTTTTACATTCATAAAACCTGTAAAAGGCAAGTCCTTTACTTATTCCAAAAACAGAGCACTTTATATCTTGATAGAAATAACTAATTACCTCTTCAATTTCTTTAGCATTATTGACATGTTCGTATTTCATTAATACACTATAGTCCAAGCCATATTTCAACTTGTACTCCAAACCTGTTGTAAGTTTCCAGCCCATGGTCCACATAATTGTTCCTTCGTTTGGTATAGCCACTCTTAACGAACCTCCTTCATTTAAATGTATGCACGATTTTGCCACAACATCGGGTAAGTCACAAACATGCTCAAAGGTGGCCACACTAGTAATGCGATCATATTTTTGGTCAGTAGGAACCTCTTTAATATCATCATACACATTCCTTATCTTAGATAATTTTGGGGAATCTTCGAAAAGTGATTTAAATGGCTCAATGATGTCATACGGTTGGGTGTTCTCAAATTTTAATTGATTGAGAGTTCCTGCACCAATCTCCAATGTACTTTTATCCTTAGCACCTTTTAAGTCAGCAGCAACTTTCTTATGTAACCACTGCTCCATTTTTTGACTTACAGAAGTAGCAGCTGTTTCACCTTCACGGTTTTTGTGATAGTGACTTTCATAAATTTCTTTATAAGCAGTGGGTAATTCTTCTCTGACTTTGGGAAATTCCTCAAACATGTGGTTTTATTAGTTGGATTAAACGACAAATTACTGCTTGTTAATGTCGTTTTCAAAAAATTATTACTTATAATTTTTTGTAGATTTGGCATTTGTTTATTTGAATAGCTTGTGGAGATTTCAATAGTTGTATCAGTTTATAATGAAGAGGAGGTACTGAGTGCCTTTCATGATGAAGTAAACTCTGTTCTTAACAACCTCGCTAAGAGCTACGAATTAATATATGTGAATGATGGCTCTGTTGATAATAGTAGAGAAATCTTATCAACAATTGCCAAAACTGATAAAAATGTCAAAGTCATAAATTTCTCAAGAAACTATGGGCATGAAGCGGCTATGTTGGCGGGGCTAGATCACAGCAAAGGTAATTGTGTGATTTGTATGGATGCTGACTTGCAGCACCCACCAGCGGTAATTCCTCAAATGGTTGAAAAATTTGAAGGTGGGATTGATATTTTAACCATGATAAGAACAAAAAATCCTGATAGCGGATTTTTTAAATCAATTACCTCTAAACTATTTTATTCAATACTCAATAGAATCTCTGGCCAGAAGTTCGATATAAATGCGTCAGACTTTTTCTTGGTTTCAAAACGAGTGGCCAAAATACTCAAAACTGAGTTTCGAGAACAATCACGTTTTTTAAGAGGGTTTATTCAGATCGTAGGTTTCAACAGAGGGTATTTAGAATACGAGGCCAACCAACGTTTGGCAGGGGAAAGTAAATATTCAATTAGAAACTTATTTAAATACTCATTTAACGTGATGCTCACCTTCTCTAATCTACCGTTAAGATTAGGCGTTTCATTGGGTATTTTAGTAGGCCTCTTCGGTTTGTTTATAGCCATTTGGGAGATCATCATGAAATTCAAAGGCTTAACTCCTCCGGGTTACACAACCATCGTAGTACTCATAAGCTTATTGTTCGCCATGATGTTTGTTTTAATTGGTGTAATAGGCGAATACATTGCTGTTCTATTTAAGGAAGTGAAAGCTAGACCTATCTATATAATTGAAGAAATTTTAAATGAAGATAGTCAGTAAACCTCTTAGCATTTTAATAGAAAAAAAGGTGCTTTATGCCCTGTTTATCTTATTTGGAGTGGCATGGTTATTAACCTTTCATAATAGGTATATCGAGGCTGATGAGTGCATTTTGGGAGAATACAGCTATTCATTTTTGAATGAAGGTATAGTAAGGGTAAAATCAATTCCCGCCATACAAGATTGGGATGTTAGAATGTTCCCACATCATCGTTTTTTTACCTGGTTTGGGGCCGCAGTTATTGGAATATTCGGCTGGTCAATTACATGGCTTAAAATAGCGATTTTGCCATGGTATGGATTATTTTTTATTTTCTTGTACCATTATTTCAAACTACAGAATATATCAAAAGACAAATTTATACTTGCTGCTTTATTAGCGTTTACCGCGCCAATATTATTGCTCAAATCCTATTCATTCAGACCGGATGTTTTATTAATGACTGAAGGTATGGGCCTTCTGTATTTTATTTCAAAATACAGAAATGAAAAACAGGTGAAGGATTTAGTATTTGCAGGTGCTTTTGCTGGGTTAGGATTATTAACTCATCTGAACGGTGCAGCATTTTGCATTGCAGGCTTCTTCTTTTTGCTAATGAGAAAAGAGTTTAAAGCACTAATCCCATATACACTAGCTGGGGCAGTAGTAGGGGGTATTTATTTTATAGAATTGCTACCAGATAATAATTTTCAAAAATTCATTGATCAGCTAACCAACTGGCCAACAGTAAATCATGGTGAAAATTTTATGGGCTCAGGCCCCATTTCCCTGGTGACAGGTAGAATACAAAAATTACTATCTGAACATCAACGCTTTTTTTGGGGGGATAAAGTGATGGGCTTTTCCATTATTTTCTTCCTTTCATTAATTCTAAGTTTTAGAAAACTGAAGGCGCATCACACTGATTTACTTGTGTTCATGTTAGTGCTTGTTTTGTCTTTGAATATTTTCGGTAGTCATATTGCAGAGCGCTATTTGCTTTTCTACTATGGGCCTATGGCAATAATTACAAGTCTGGGAATTTTTTATCTTGTTGAAGATAAAACCTGGAAGCAAGCCATTCTTACTCTATCTGTTCTGGTTCATTTTGTTTTTAGCTGTATGATGATTGTTAAAATTCTCGATCGAAGCGAGCCTGTTCCTGAAAATAATAAGGAGATTTTATCTCACATATCAGAAGAAGCTAAAACCCTCGTGCCTTATGAAATGATATATAATGAATTTCCTACTAGGGATTTATATGTTTATAAAACCTACGAATACCTTCAGGAAAGCATGCCTAACAAGGAAATGACACAACTTCAATTGTTTGAGAAGGCAAGTGAATTGGGCATGGAATACATTGTGATTAACAGAAATTTGGCCGCTGATCAAGGAAGGTGGTTTCATAACTGGGAAATCGAGAAGAATTCCTATTATGAAGAATATCATAAAGATCAGAAGGCACTAATACTTAAGAAACTCTAAATCCAAAAAGTCCTTTCACCTTCTTCCTAAAGCGAGCAACCTTTCTATCCACCTTATCATACCAAATGGCGAACTTATACCACTTGGTCCTAATCTTTTCATCAAGTAAAGGCTGAATTCCCGCGTCACTTTTTCTTAAATATGCCCATTCATATCCGTAATCAAAACCTGTTGCACTTGCCTTTTTTGGGTTGGCATCAATCACATAAACGTCTGAACCTTTTTGAATAAAATTTCTGATTTGTGGATCGCCATGAATGAACCCATGCTGGTGAATAGTATTTAACGTATTAATTACTTTCTCATAATTTCTAGGCTGGTTCAAACACGAATGACCTTCTAAATATTCATAAAGCAACCACGAATTTACCACCATTCCGGCCTGTCTCACTTCAGCTGCCAGAACTGGAGCAGTAGTTTTAACCCCAATATTTTCAAGAACAACCATTGATTCAAGGTTTTTTCGAGCCTCTCCACTTCTAAATAAAGTCAAAAATCGTATCCAAAACCTTGAGTTCTTTTCTTTGGGAACCTTAAGTACAAGGTCTCTACTATTCACGTTAATTCTTTTAACGATACTCCTTTGATTGTCTTTGAGTACAGTGACAATCTCAAATTGTTGATTGGAAATTCTCTCAAATAACTCTTTTGCTTCTTCACCACTCAATTCGGGTGAGTAATATACAATCCAGTTTTTATGCTCAATCTTACTAAGCTGCATAAATCCAAAAGTAGTTAATCTTATGGTGTCAATTAAGAGACATTTTCGATGAAGGTTAAATATTAAGTTAAAAAATGATATACACTTTTGGCTTTAGAGCGTTAATACATTAAAAAATAGGCAGTAAGCCGCATTAATCAGTCCAATATTATTATTTTTGATCCCTAATGTCCGATTCACAACGTCAAAATTACTCGCATAAGGAAAAGCAAGAAGTCTTTGATCAAGAGTTCATGCCTCACATTAATGCGATGTATAATTTTGCATTTCGACTAACATTTGACGAAGATGATGCAAAAGATTTGGTGCAGGATACCTACCTGAAAGCGTACCGCTTCATTAACTCTTTTGAGAAAGGTACAAATGCGAAAGCCTGGCTCTTTAGAATAATGAAAAATAGTTTCATCAACGATTTTCGAAAGAAAAGCAAAGAGCCAGCAAAAGTAGACTACCAGGAGGTGGAAACTTTTTATAACTCAGATGATGTTGATAAAGCTATAACCTCAGATTTGAGGGTAGAAGCAGTGCAGGATATGATGGGGGATGAAATCTCCAATGCACTAAATTCACTTGATGTTGACTTTAGGACAGTAATTATTTTATGTGACTTAGAAGGTTTTAAGTACGATGAAATGGCAAAAATTCTTGATATACCCATCGGTACGGTACGGTCGAGATTGCACAGGGCAAGAAACCTTTTGAAAGAAAAACTAAGAGATTACGCAAAAAAAATGGGATTCAAAAATTAATGTATATGGATTCAAACCCTACCGAAAAAGGCAGCAACAATCAGCCAGACCATAGTGAGTGCATGAAGCTTCTTCAACTAGTGCTTGATGATGAAGCTACTCCAAAAGAAAGGGAAGTATTCGAAAAACATGTATGTAATTGCATGCCATACTTCGAAATCTATCAGGTAGATAAGGCCATCAAATCATTGGTAAAGAAAACCTGCTGCGGCAAGGATATGCCTAATGATTTGGCTGATGAAATACGAGCCAAACTATTCCAAAAAGCAGATTAATAGTGCGAAAAGGAAAAGCAATAATTTTCTCTGCTCCTTCTGGGTCTGGGAAAACTACGATCGTTCGGCACTTGTTAAAAGTTAATCCTAACCTGGGCTTCTCTATTTCCGCTTGTACCAGAGATAAAAGGGGCAGAACGGAAGAAAATGGAAAAGACTACTATTTCCTTTCCCCAGAAGAATTCAAAAATAAGATTGATAAAAATGAGTTTGTTGAGTGGGAAGAAGTATATGCCGGTAATTTTTATGGCACACTAAAATCTGAAATTCAACGAATTTGGGATTCAGGAAAGGATGTAATTTTTGATGTTGACGTAAAAGGAGGGCTACATCTTAAGGAGTATTTTGGAGATTCGGCTTTAGCTATTTTTGTTAAAGTGCCATCCATGGAAATCTTAAAAGAAAGATTAGCCGATCGTAAAACAGAAACTGAGGATAGCCTGTCCCGAAGGATATTCAAAGCTAAATTTGAAATGTCTTTTGAAGACAAGTTTGATATAACTCTGGTGAATGAAGATTTAGAAGAATCGCTCTTACGGGCAGAAAAGTTAGTTAGTGATTTTTTAAATCAATGAACAGCAAAAGAATCTGTATAGTATTCTTACTTCTTTTTATACCCCCAGTCACCAAAGCTCAAAAAATAGTGAATTTGGGCTTTCATTTCAACTATTTTGCTGCATCACCCACTTTTAAAGAAAACATTACACGAAATCCGTTAGGCACATCACTCACCTTAATGCTCGAGAAATCAGATCGTATTAAATATGGGGTTGAAGTTGGGTTTGGTTTATATTCCGGTAAGAAATACTATTACGAAACTGTGGCAGAAGGATTTCCTGATAATTTCGAGTATTTGTATGAAGAAGATGGCTTTCTTCAATGTTTGATAACAGTTAGATATCAATTGGCCACATCGAAAAAAATCATACCCTTTGTTGATATTAAAGCAGGCACCAGCACTTTTTTTAGTGTTATAAGGGCTATGCAGGTATCAGAAATATATGAAGATAAATTTCGGTTTCATGATACCACGTTAAACCTCGGGGCAGGATTAGGCGTAAGTTGTGATGTTGGTAAAATATTCAAAAATGAAAAATGGAGAAGACCGCTGTTTTTTGAAGTATCAGCAACTTACTTTTACGGAGGTGAGGCTGGGTACAGAAATTCAATTAGAAGCGAAGTGGTGGATAGTTACGAGGCAGGCAACAGATATTCTGCGACTTCAACACTTCAAATTAAGTCTGGTCTTTTATTAGCATTTTAGAGGCATGGAAGTAGGATTGTTCTTTGGTAGTTTCAACCCCATACACATAGGCCATTTAATTGTGGCGAATGTAATGGTAGAGAATACCTCTGTTTCACAGGTTTGGTTTATTATTTCGCCTCAAAATCCTTTTAAAAAGAGATCCTCGTTGCTTCATGAGTTTGACCGGTTTGACCTTGTAAATGCGGCCATTCATGACAATTACAATCTTAAAGCAAGCGATGTTGAGTTTAACATGCCCAAACCGAGCTATACTATAGATACCCTTGCTTACTTATCCGAAGCTCATCCTGATAAAAAGTTTAAATTGATTATAGGTGAGGATAATCTTAAAAGCTTCCCAAAGTGGAAAAATGCCGACCAAATATTAGAGTATTACAGTTTGTTAGTTTATCCAAGGCCCAACGCGCAACCATCTGATTTGATTAAGCATCCTAAAGTTCAGATGATTAAGGCACCGATGATCGACATTTCAGCCACGTTTATCAGAAAAAGCATTAAAAATGGAAAGTCAATTAAGTACTTAGTGCCTGAGTCAGTTGAAGATTTAATTAGAGGGAAGAAATTGTATTTATGATTTTGAATCGAGCTGCCTGCCTTATTCTGGCAATAGTTTTTAGTATTTCAGCAAACACCTCAGCACAAGGTATTAAGGGAACTATTAAAGACGACAAAGGAGAATTACTTGCATTTGCAACCATCTATATAAAGGAACTTGGCACAGGAACAACCACCAATGCCGATGGGTATTTTGAAATAAGAACACCTGCTGGCGAGTATTCATTATTATTCCAATACATAGGCTATGAATCGTTGGCTAAAAACGTAACTGTCAATCAAAATTTTGTAACAGTAAATCCTATCCTTAAAACACAGGTGGTCGTGTTAAGAGATGTTGTTGTTAGAGCAGGTAAAGAAGATCCTGCTTATACCATCATGCGCAAAGCCATTTCTAAAAGCAAATATCACTTACAGCAGATAGATAGCTACACATGCAAAGTGTATATGAAAGGTACTGGCGAGTTAACGGATACTCCATTTTTATTTAGGAAAACGTTAGAAAAAGAAGGGGTTGAAGAAGGCAAGCTATTCATTTCTGAATCAGTAAGTGAGGTGGAATATATCAGGCCAAACACCTATAATGAAAATGTGATATCTATCAGAAGCAGCGGAGATGATCAAAATGCAAACCCGAATGCCTACGTAAATGGCTCTTTTTACGAGCCAGAGGTTGGTGGGGGAGTATCGCCATTAAGTCCACGAGCCTTCTCTTATTATAAGTTTGAGTATTTGGGTACTTACAGGGACAGGGGCTATGAGGTGAGTAAGATTAAAGTTACGCCCCGTTCATTTGGCGATAATGTTTTTCAAGGAGAGATTGAAATTGTTGAAGAGTACTGGAGCATATACAGCACCGATTTAAAAACCTCTAAAATGGGCATCAACTTTCATATTAAACAATTTTATGAGCCTATCGAAGAAGGGGTTTGGCTGCCTGTCACGCATGATTTTTCAGTGGATGGTAAAGTTTTTGGTTTTGGATTTGAAGGCAAATACCTGGCAACCGTGAGCGATTATGATGTTACCGTAAATCCGGAACTAGTCACAGAGTTTGAGGTGATAGATGAAACAATCTACAAAGAAGAGGCGAAAGAAATTGAGAAGGAATCTGAAGGTCTGAAAAATAAGGAAATCGAGGAAGCATTAGTTTCCGGAAAAGAGGTGACCAGAAAGCAATTAAGAAAACTAATGCGTGAGTATGAGAAAAATGAATTAGAGGAGGCCGATCAGGAGAATATTGAATCGATAAGAACATTTGATTATGATTCTGCAGCTTATACCAATGATTCTATTTATTGGTCTCAGATAAGGCCTGTTCCGTTGTCCACCAAAGAATTAGAAGGCTATGCCAATATGGACAGTTTAGCGGAAATTGAAAGCAATAAAAAAGCTGGAGACACATTATCAACTAAAAATAAAGAGAGTTTTAAGTTGTACCATGCGCTAACCGGAGCTTCTTACAAAGTGGGAGAAAAAGCCCATTTCTCTATTAATAGTATGAATAGCAATTTCAACACAGTGGATGGTTATGATATTGTTACAGGTGTGGGCTTCAGAAAAACTTTTGAGAATGAAGGATGGTTGCGTTTATCTCATGAAAGCAGATATACATTCGAGCGAACCGCTTACAATGGTAACCTGGAGGCTCGCTACGATTTCGGAGAGAAATACAGAAGAACTTCATTGGTGGGTTTTGGAGGTCGATACATTCGCCAATTTAATTCTGATGAACCGATTAGTCCTTTTATAAATTCCATTACCACCTTGTTTATGGAGCATAATTATATGAAGTTGTATGAAAGAGATTATGCAGGATTTCTCATTGGCAAGCAATTGAATGATAACCTGAAAGTTTCCATCAGTGCAACGTATAATGAAAGAAGACAGCTTTTTAATACAAGCACAATGACATGGATAGATCGTACTCACCGTGAGTATACGTCAAATGTACCCGTAGCTATTGAATTATTAGATACATCTTTTCCTGACCATCAGGCTGTGATTAGCGAAACAAAGATTGAATATGAACCATGGATAAAGTACCGCCTTTATAATGGTAAGAGATACAGGTCAGGTAATAATAACCCTAAATTTTCATTACTCTATCGCAAAGGTTTAGATGATATTTTAGATAGTGATGTTGACTTTGATCAATTGGAGCTAGGCTACCGCCAAACTTTCAAAATAGGTGTAAGGGCTTTGGGCGATGTAGCAATAAAAGCAGGTACCTTCTTAAATGATGATAAAATGTTCTTCATGGACTACAAGCATTTTATGGGTAATAGAACGCCAATTACTACAGCTGATCCTGTAGGCACATTCAGAATGCTGCCCTATTATACATTCAGTACCAATCAGGAATACTTAACCGGTAGCTTTCATTACCAAATGCGCAAATTTTTAGTCACCAGAATTCCTATTACCAGAATTATGGGTATTCGTGAAAGTTTCTTTGTAAACCATTTAGCTACTGATAACTCCATGAATTACACGGAGTTGGGCTATGGCATTAATTATATTCTAAGATTTTTACGAGTTGAGGCCGTTACAAATTGGATTGATGGAGAGTATCAAAACTTTGAGGTACGTATAGGAATTGCCGCTAACCTTGACGAAATGTTTTAACTAAATTATAAATAGACACAAGTACCCAAGCAGACTCTAGAATAATAAAAGGCCAGTAGTTTAGCATGATTGACGCTACGCATGCCAGTCCTGCCCCAAAAAGGTTTAAAAATAAATAAACCGAACCCTCTGAATGGATTCGGTTTAAAGAATGTAATAAGTAGGCCAATAAAATCAAAAATACTCCAAATGCGCCTACCCAGTCTATAAACGTCATGCTTATACGTGCATAATTTCTGCTTCTTTTTTGTCAAGAATGTCGTCTACCTTTTTAGTAAATTCATCGGTTAACGACTGCACATTATCTTCCGCACGTTTAATTTCATCTTCAGAAGCACCTTCTTTCTGAAGCTTTTTAAGTTCATCATTAATTTCTTTTCGTGAGTTTCTGATACTCACTTTAGCTTGCTCGCCTTCTGCTTTTGCTTGTTTAACCAATCCAGTTCTTCTTTCTTCGGTTAATTGAGGGATGTTGATGATTATTTGCTCACCATCATTTTGTGGGTTTAGTCCTAGGTTGCTGTTAATAATTCCTTTTTCAATTTCTGGAATTACACTTTTCTCCCAAGGCTTTATAAATAATGTTCTCGCATCTGGTGCAGTAACCGAAGCCACCTGGTTGATAGGGGTTGGTGTGCCATAATATTCTACCATCACACTATCTATCATTGCAGGACTTGCTTTTCCTGCTCTAATTTTACCTAATTCGTTTGTAAGGTGTTTAATAGCCTTACTCATCATTTCCTTACACTCGTCAAGGTACATTTGAATTTCTTCCATGGTTTATAAGCTGATTTGTTAGGTTAATTAATTAATGTGCCTGCACTCTCACCTTCTAATATCTGCATGAGATTGCCCGGCTTGTTCATATCAAAAACAATGATTGGTAAATTATTTTCCTGACATAACGTAAAAGCGGTCATGTCCATAATATTCAGATTTTTCTCGTAAGCTTCCTGGAAAGATAACTCTGAATATCTTGTTGCAGAAGGGTCTTTTTCCGGGTCTGCTGTATAAACACCATCAACACGGGTTCCTTTTAAAACAACGTCTGCCTGTATTTCAATAGCCCTTAAACTAGCTGTAGAATCAGTAGTAAAATATGGGTTTCCTATTCCTGCACCAAAAATTACTATTCGTCCTTTTTCTAAATGGCGGATGGCCCTTCTTCGAATAAATGGTTCACAAACCTGCTCCATTTTAATTCCAGACATCAGTCTGGTATATAGCCCAACAGACTCAAGGGCACTTTGTAAGGCCATACCGTTTATAACTGTAGCTAACATGCCCATGTAATCTCCCTGAACACGTTCTATGCCGGATGCCTCTGCTTGAACGCCTCTGTAAATATTACCACCACCTATTACTATAGCAACCTCAACACCCTTGTCTTTAACCGCCTTTATTTCCTCCGCATATTGGTTGAGCCTTTTTGGGTCTATCCCGTATTGGCTCTCACCCATTAAAGATTCGCCACTAAGTTTGAGTAATATTCTTTTATATTTCATTGATTGAATGATGTATTAAAATTTAGCAAATATAGTATGCTTCATTTAAACTTAATGATCAAAACTGAACAAGTACTTGATTTTTTTCCACACTATCTCCTTTGCTAACTTTAATTGCCTTAATAACACCATCCCCTGGTGATTTAAGCACATTTTCCATTTTCATGGCTTCTAATATCATAATAGTATCGCCCTTATTCACCTCATCACCTTCTTTCACATTTATTTCAAGAATTAAACCTGGCATAGGAGCTTTAATATCATTAACCTGTGCATCAGCCAAATTGTCCAAACCAAGTTTTTCAAGAAGAAGGTCTAACTTATCTTGTAACGATACTTCAATTTTTTTACCGTTCAACTTAATTAAAACAACCTTTTCTTTTTTATCAACGGACAGAATTTCTGCCCTGTATGCAGTATCATCTTTGATGATATGAAACAATCGGTCATCGATTTTTGCAATATCCCATTCAAATGATTTGTCATCTACGGTAATTTTATCTTTAGAGATATTTACCTGGTAATTCTTGTCAGAAATGCTTGCTTTGTACATAGTCTATTATTAATATCTTCAAATATAAAATTTTAAGCTAACCTACTGGCGGCATCATTAGAAATTATCGATGTTAAGCGAGGTATCTATCAAATATCGTTTACATTTGCGCCATCAAGGGGTGCCTGTAAAGGCTGAGATTATACCCATAGTTCCAAGAAAACAGCGGAACTGAACCTGATCCAGGTAATGCTGGCGTAGGGAGGTATGTTAAATTGTTTAAGGGAATCCCCTCTCCCTTAGTTGTTTAACTTTTTAAATTTTATTTCATGAGAATACTTCTCACAATTTCATGGTTGATGTGCTGTTCTTTTATTGCCATCTCCCAAAATCAAATTACGGTTAAAGTGCTAGATGCTGAAAGCAATGATGCTTTGCCAAATGCCACATTGCAGCTTAATGAGCTTATTGGTGTTACAAATTCAGAAGGTCTATATACGTTTACTACCAAATCGAAAGGCCTTCAATCATTGAAAGTTTCATTTGTTGGATATGAGACTTACAAACGTGTGGTAGATCTGTCAGAACAACGTAGGTTGGAGGTTAAACTTAAACCAGAGGCCTTTCTCACAGATGAAGTAGTGGTGTCATCTACCAGGGCTTCAGAAGATACACCCATGACGTACACTGCCGTTGATAAGCAAGACATTGAGAGTCTCAATTTCGGTCAGGATTTACCTTTCATTCTCAATTTTACACCTTCTTTAGTTACCACTTCCGATGCCGGGGCCGGTATTGGCTACACTGGCTTGAGAATCAGAGGTACTGATGCCACCAGAATTAATGTAACCATTAATGGAATTCCGTTGAATGACAGTGAATCGCAAGGAGTATTTTGGGTGAATACACCTGATTTAGCCTCATCAACAGATAATATTCAGATTCAACGTGGGGTGGGCACTTCCACCAATGGTGCAGGAGCTTTCGGAGGAACCGTAAACCTTCAGACTAACACTAGAAGGTCTGAAGCTTATGCTGACATAATTAATTCTTTTGGTTCATTTAATTCAAGAAGACATACACTAGGCTTTGGAACGGGATTATTTAATGATCACTGGACCATAGACGGGCGACTGTCAAAAATAGAATCTGATGGATATATTGACAGGGCTACTTCGGATTTGCATTCGTATTACTTTGCCGGTGGCTTTTATAAAGGCAAAACCATGATTAAAGCGATTTTATTTGGTGGGGCGGAACGAACCTATCAATCATGGTATGGTACACCTGAGGCGGTTTTAGAGAATGATATAGAAGGAATAGAAGCCGTTATTTCAAACAACGGTTTAAATGCTTTACAAGCAGAGAATATCCGAACCTCAGGGCGAACATTTAATTGGTATTTATATGATAACCAGGTAGATGACTACAAACAAGATCATTACCAATTACACATCTCACAAGAATTATCCCCAAACCTGCTGGCAAATATTTCCGGGCATTATACCTATGGCAGAGGGTTTTTTGAGCAATATAGATACGATGATGATTTTGAAGACTATAACTTAGATAATACGATCATCGGGAATGACACCATCACTTCTTCAGATATCGTGAGAAGAAGATGGTTAGATAACGATTTTTATGGCATTACTTATTCCTTGAACTATACAAATGATGCGTTGGATTTAACTTTTGGAGGAGCAATTAACAGATATGACGGAGATCATTTTGGTGAGCTCATTTGGGCTCAATTTGCCAACAACTTTCAGCCTGAAGACCAGTATTATTTTAATGTGGGCATTAAAGATGATTTTAACAGTTTCATTAAAGCCAATTACAGTTTTTCAGATAGGCTTTCTGGCTATTTGGACTTGCAATACCGCTATATTGGCTATAAAACGAATGGTATAGATAATGATTTAGTACCGATCGATGTTGATGAAGAATTTAATTTTTTCAACCCTAAGTTTGGTGCATTCTATCAGCTGAATGCACAAAATTCAGTATATGCATCATTTGCAGTAGCAAACCGCGAGCCTGTAAGAAGCGACTTTATTGACTCACCGACTAAGCCCAAAAGTGAACGACTAAATAATCTTGAAATAGGCTATAAGTTCGTCAATAATAAAATGCAACTAGGAATTAACGGCTACTATATGGGCTATAAAGATCAATTAATTTTAACAGGGGAGTTAAATGATGTTGGTGCTTCAGTGCGAACCAACGTGGATAACAGTTATCGGGCGGGGTTAGAATTTGTTGGGGGTGCACAACTCACAAAACGGCTCAATTGGCAAGCGAACTTAACACTAAGCCGTAATAGAATCGAAGAGTTCAATGAAATTCTGTACGATTACGGGCCAAACTTTGATGAATTTAATATTATTACTAATTCCTATTCAGATACAGATATTGCCTTTTCACCAAACGTAATAGCAGGCTCCCAATTATCTTACAGTCCTGTCAATAATGGGCAAATAACACTTTTAACCAAGTATGTTGGAGAGCAGTTTTTGGATAATACAAGCAATAGTAATCGTATGCTGGACTCATATCTTGTGAATGATCTTCGGTTAAGTTATACAGTACTATCCAGACAGTTTAGGGAGTTGACCTTCACGTTTATGATTAATAACCTCTTTGATGAATTGTATGCTTCCAATGGTTATACGTTCGGTTATTTCGCTGGTGCAAACTCAGAGATAAGAGAAAATTACCTATACCCTCAAGCCACTAGAAATTTTATGGCCACAGTTGCTTTAAGGCTTTAGTTGTATTACATATCATCAGGAGTTACTTTTGATAAAAAATAACTCCTGATGGTAACTCAAATACACAAACCTGCCAATTTTTCTTTTTCAGGTTTATTGAAGCTTATACGGTTTGCCAATCTGGTTATTTTGGCACTAGCGCAGTATTTCACAGCATTTTTTTTATTGGAAGATACATCTGTTATCACAAGCCTGAACCTTGCAATTTTAGTGTCTTCCACCATAGTCATAGCTGCGGCAGGTTATATCATTAACGACTATTATGATATAAAAATAGATTTGATTAACAAGCCACAACGAGTTGTGGTGGGTAAGGTACTGAAGAGAAGAGTAGCAATGATTCTTCATACTATTCTCAATTTTATAGGCATAACCCTAGGGTTTCTTCTTGGTTACAAAATTGGCCTGATAAATTTTGTTTCAGCCGTACTTCTGTGGAGCTATTCAAATCAATTAAAAAGAACAGTTTTGATAGGAAATCTCGTTGTTGCAATATTAACAGGTTTGTCTATTTATATTATTGCCATTTATTTCGAACCGGATAATAATTACATACTTGCTTACGCTCTTTTTGCTTTCTTCATGACTTTAATAAGAGAGATCATTAAAGATTTGGAAGATTTAAAAGGTGACTCAACCTTTGATTGCAGAACCTTGCCAGTAGTACACGGCCCAAGAAAGACCAAGGTGATTATTTATGTTTTAGCCATTACATTTCTAATTTGTTTGTGCTCGCTGTTCTACCTCCGAATTGGTGTTTCTATGTTAATTATTGCATTATTATTAATTGGGCCACTAGCCTACTTGTTTTTAAGATTGCACAAGGCAGATACCGTTAAAGAATTCAACTACCTTAGCAATTATTGTAAATGGGTTATGCTGGCAGGTATAACGTCAATGGCCTTTTTTTACTAGTATGTCAATGATTAAACTAGCAATTTTTGCCTCAGGAAGCGGTTCTAATGCACAGAACATTGTAGAATATTTTAGCGAATCAAATGATATAGAGGTAAGTCTCATTCTATCAAATAATTCCAAAGCCTATGTGCTGGAAAGAGCCCAGAAATTAGATATTCCAACAGCCATTTTTTCCAGAGATTCATTTTACAAATCAGAAGAGATACTAAAAGTTTTGGCGAATGATAAGATTGACTTTATCATTCTGGCTGGTTTTATGTGGTTGGTTCCCAAGTATCTGGTAGAAGCCTATCCGAACAGAATATTAAATATTCACCCTGCATTACTCCCAAAATTTGGAGGTAAAGGTATGTATGGCGATCATGTTCATAAGGCCGTGAAAGAAGCAGGTGAAGTAGAATCCGGTATCACCATCCATTATGTAAATGAGAAATACGATGAGGGTAATATCGTATTTCAGGCTACCTGTGAATTAACCACTTCTGATACTCCCGAAACGATTGCAGAAAAAGTACACGCCCTGGAATACAAACATTACCCCGAGGTTATTGAATCGGTAATTCAAAAGTCTTTCAAAAATTACTAGCTTTGCGGCTTTAAATTTAAAGCCACTACAGAATGTCATCAGTAAAAATTAAATCTGCATTAATATCAGTTTACTACAAGGATAATTTAGAGCCAATTGTAAAGCTATTAGCTGCTAATGGCGTGCAGATTTTTTCTACTGGAGGTACTCAGAAATTTATTGAAGATTTAGGTGTGAGTGTAACTCCCGTGGAAGAAATGACTACTTATCCATCGATTTTTGGAGGAAGGGTTAAAACATTACACCCGGCCATATTCGGGGGTATTTTATATAGAAGAGAATTAGAAGACGATGTAAAAACAGCATCCGAATATAACATCCCAAGCATTGATTTAGTAATTGTTGATCTTTATCCTTTTGAAGAAACAGTAGCATCTGGTGCTAGTGAATCAGACATAATCGAGAAAATTGATATTGGCGGCATTTCCCTGATAAGAGCAGCAGCCAAAAATTATAAAGATGTGCTTATAGTATCTTCCAGAGAACAATATGGTCAGGTAGAGGAGATATTAGCTAGTAAAAATTGTAGCACTGATATCGAAGATAGAAAGCTATTTGCTGCCAAGGCATTTGACATAAGTTCGCATTACGATTCTGCCATTTTCAACTACTTTAATGAAAGTCAGAACCAAAAAGTATTTAAACAAAGTGTTCGCGAGGGCAGCGTGTTGAGATACGGGGAAAATCCGCATCAGGAAGGAACTTTCTATGGCAAGCTGGATGAAATGCTTGAGCAATTAAATGGCAAAGAGCTTTCATACAATAATCTGGTGGATATCGATGCAGCGGTTAATTTAATAGAAGAGTTTGACGAAACTGCTTTTGCTATTTTAAAACATACTAATGCATGTGGTGTAGCCACCGCATCTACAGTAAAAGAGGCGTATGAAAAAGCCTTTGCAGCTGATACACTTTCAGCTTTTGGTGGTGTACTTATTACCAACAAAAAGGTTGACTTAGCTGCAGCCGAAACTATGCATGATTTATTTTTTGAAGTATTAATTGCTCCGGATTTCGATGCAGATGCTTTAGAGCTTTTGAAAGGCAAAAAGAATCGAATCTTACTCAAACAAAAAATTCAATTAACAGCAAAGAAGCAGTATAAAAGTTTGTTAAACGGAGTAATTGAGCAAGATAGGGATTTAAAGACTGACAGCCTTTCAGACTTGAAAACGGTTACTAGAAGACAACCCACAGACACGGAGAAAAATGCATTGATCTTTGCCAGTAAAATTGCTAAACATACCAAGTCTAATACTATTGTGTTGGCCAACAATGGTCAGCTATTTTCTAGTGGGGTTGGCCAAACATCAAGGGTTGATGCTTTGAAGCAGGCAATTCAAAAGGCCAAAGTTTTTGGTTTTGATTTAAAAGGGTCGGTGATGGCCTCAGATGCGTTCTTTCCATTTCCTGATTGTGTAGAAATAGCTAATGAGGCTGGAATAAAATCAGTGATTCAGCCGGGGGGTTCCATTAAGGATCAGGATTCAATTGATTTTTGTGATAAAAATGACATGGCTATGGTATTTACAGGGGTGCGTCATTTTAAACACTAAAAATGTTTTTATATTTAATCGTTTAAGGAAAGTAATTTGTAATTTTCCACACTTAGATAAAGCTAAATTTAGTAAGGGATAACATGGGATTGTTTGATTTTTTTTCCAGCGACATTGCGATAGACTTAGGTACTGCCAATACGCTGATTATCAATAAAGATAAAATAGTTGTAGATGAGCCATCGATCATTGCCATCGATAAAAACACCAATAAGGTGTTAGCTATTGGCCGTGAAGCCATGCAGATGCACGAAAAAACGCACGATAACATTAAAACCATACGCCCTTTAAAAGATGGTGTAATTGCCGATTTCCATGCTGCCGAACACATGATCCGTGGTATGATCAAAATGATTGACCAGGGCAAAAAGTTCTTTCCATCTTCTCATAGAATGGTTATTTGCATTCCATCTGGCATTACAGAAGTAGAAAAAAGAGCCGTGCGTGACTCTGCCGAGCATGCCGGGGCTAAAGAAGTGTATATGATTCACGAACCAATTGCTGCGGCTATTGGTATAGGAATAGACATTGAGCAGCCTGTGGGCTCCATGATTGTTGATATTGGTGGAGGAACAACGGAAATTGCCGTAATTGCTTTATCTGGTATCGTGTGCGATCAGTCCATAAGAGTAGCCGGGGATACTTTCAATAGAGATATTCTAGACTACATGAGAAGGCAGCACAACTTACTAATCGGTGAACGTTCTGCTGAAAAAGTAAAAATTGAAGTAGGTTCTGCTCTTACCGAACTGGATGATGGGCCAGAAGATTACGAAATCAGAGGTAGGGATTTAATGACTGGTATCCCTAAAGTGATTAAGATTTCGTATTCTGAAATCGCTTTTGCTCTCGATAAATCAGTATCTAAAATTGAAGAAGCTGTTTTAAAGGCATTAGAAATTTCTCCACCCGAGCTTTCGGCAGATATATATGATAATGGTATTCATCTCACTGGTGGTGGTGCATTACTCAGAGGCCTGGATAAACGGTTGGCTCTAAAAACAAAATTACCGATTCATATTGCAGAAGATCCATTAAGAGCAGTAGTGAGAGGTACAGGTTTTGCACTTAAAAACCTCAATGCCTACAAAGCGGTATTGATGGTTTAATTTTCAATTAAGCGCGTGAATGCAACGATTATTTCTGTTTCTATATAAGTATAGAGCCTTTCTGACATTTCTGTTTTTAGAGGCTTTGTGTATATGGTTCATAGTTCAGAATAATAATTATCAATCTGCTAAATATTTTAATTCATCAAATCGAATTAGTGCTAACTTATTAGCCACTTCAAGAGGGGTGTCTGATTATTTTAATCTGAAAGAAGTAAATACCGACTTAGCCCAGGAAAATGCTATACTCAGAAGGCAGTTAGAGCAGTTAGAGCAGAGTTTGTACAATCTGAATGTCCGTCAGCGTCAGGATGATGAGTTGCTCAGCCAGTACGAATTTATACCGGCAAAGGTCATAAAAAACTCTACTCGAAAATTTGAGAACTATATCACCATTAACAAAGGCACCAAACATGGTATAGAACCAGGCATGGCTGTTATAAATAACAACGGAGTGGTGGGTAAGGTAAAAGAAGTTTCAAGAAATTTTAGTGTGATTATTTCTATACTACATGGTAACTCGATGGTATCATCTAAGATTAAACGTACAGGAGATCTTTGTACCGTTAAGTGGGGTGGTGAAGATTACTTAACAGCCAATGTACTTTATTTGCCAAGGCATGTGCAGTTATCGGCTGGCGATACTATTATCACTTCTGGGTACAATGCCATATTTCCGGAAGGAATACCAGTGGGTACAGTAGAGTCTTTTGAAATAAGTGAAGATGCACTGTTTTATGATGCTTATATTAAACTATCAACCGATTTGAATAAGCTTTCTTATGTCTATCTGATTAAAAATAATTTGAAAGTAGAGCAAGACTCAATTGAGTCACTTGTAAATTAATGGGATCAAAATTTACCTTACATATCGTTTCATTTTTCAGTTATGTTCTGGTACAGGCATTAATACTACAAAATGTAGTGTTGTTTGATAAGGCTTTTTGTCTTGCTTATGTTGCTTTTTTACTTTGTCTTCCTGTAGATATCGGCATACTTATGGGCTTGTTATTAGGATTTATTACAGGTCTTTCGGTCGATATATTTTATGATACACTAGGGATGCACGCCTTTGCCTGCGTTTTTATCATGTTCATAAGAAGTTACTGGCTCAATATGATTACACCTCAGGGTGGTTATGACGTAGGGTCATTACCCACCATTAATTTGAATGGCTGGCAATGGATGCTTGGGTATATTTTCCCTATTGTGTTTGTGCATCACTTAGTGCTGTTTTACATTGAAGCATCAAGCTTTGGTCTATTCTGGTTCACTTTGTCTAAAGTGATATTGAGTACATTTTTTACAACTGGAGTAATTTTTATTGGCCAATATCTGTTCTACAGAAGTAGAAGATCATAATGGATAATACTCGAAAACATATCATCCAGTTACTCATAATTGTAGTTGCTGCTACATTCCTTATTAAACTTTTTGCCATTCAGGTATTAGACTCAAAATATGCACAGGCAGCTAATAGTAATATTATTCATAAGGTAATTGATTATCCATACAGAGGTATAATTTATGACCGTAATGGAGAACTTATCGTGTATAACACGCCTCAATACAATCTCACAGTAATACCTAGCGAAGTTAAAGCCATGGATACCACTCATTTCTGTGAATTATTCAACATTACTAAGCAAGAGTTTGAAGAGAAGCTGAAAGTGGCGAAACGATTTTCTTATGTTCAGCCATCGATATTCATCAAACAATTAAGCAATACTGACCTGGCAAGAGTGCAGGATTATTTGGTAAATTTTTCGGGGTTTGATATTCAAGCAAGAACTACCCGGGCATATACAAGGCCCATCCTTTCTAATGCTTTGGGCTATGTCAGCGAAATTTCTAAAAGACAACTGGAGCAAGATACACTCGATTATTATCAACAAGGAGACTATATTGGACAAAGTGGAATAGAGGCCTATTACGAAAAATACCTTAGAGGAAAAAGGGGCGTTAAGTATAAAATCAAAAATGTAAAAGGTGTAGAAAAAGGGGATTTTGAAGATGGCAAGTACGATACCTTGTCAATACCAGGCCAAAACCTGACCTCAACAATTGATTTGGATCTACAATCCTATGGTGAAATGCTGATGGAAGGGAAATCAGGAAGTATTGTGGCATTGGAACCTACTACAGGAGAAATTTTATCATTGGTTTCAGGGCCCTCCTACGATCCGAGCTTGCTAACGGGTAAAAACTACAGTGAGAACTTTGCGCTAATAAGTGCAGATACAGCAAAGCCATTATTTAACCGACCACTCATGGCACAATATCGGCCCGGATCAATTTTTAAAATCATTCAGGCAATGATAGGCTTGGAAGAAGGGGTGATTTCAAAAAACACGTACATCCCATGCATAATGTTTCCAATGAAGTGCCATTATCACGGCCCGGGTGAAACCTTAATTGGTGCCATTACCAATTCTTGTAACCCTTATTTTTATAATGTAATGAAGCGCGTGGTGAATCGTGGAGTTTCTGGTGATTCATATGAAGATACACGTATAGGATTAAAGGTTTGGAATGAGCATGTAAAAACGTTCGGCCTGGGCGAACCCTTAGGAATTGATTTGCCAAACGAAAAAAATGGACTGGTGCCTAATGTTTCTTACTACGATCGTGCCTATGACAATAGGCCATGGAAGTATTCCAACATATATTCAATAGCCATCGGTGAGGGAGAAAACTTAGTGGTGCCTATACAGATGGCAAATTTTGCTGCCATTGTAGCTAATAGAGGCTATTACTACATACCACATCTGGTTAAGTCAATTGGTGATTCTGGTGAACCTTTACCTAAATATCAAGAAAAGCATTACACATCAGTAAGTCCAGAGTATTTTGATATAGCTGTGGAAGCTATGGCTGAAGTGGTGAATTCAGGCACCGGTCAGTACCGAGCCAAATTAAAGGATATTGAAGTGTGTGGTAAAACAGGAACGGTACAAAATGACCCAATGCCTGATCATTCTGTTTTCATAGCATTTGCCCCGAAAGATAATCCAAAAATTGCTGTTTCTGTCTACGTAGAAGATGCTGGTCAGGGCGCAAGGGCAGCCGCTTCCATCGCTAGTTTAATGATTGAGAAATACCTAATTGGCCAAACACAACGACCTTACATAGAAGAATACGTAAAGAAAGGGGAATTTTTGTATTGAGTACTAGGGACGATATATCGAACAACATTGATTGGTTAACAGTGTTGCTGTTCTTCTTGATAGCCATTTTGGGCTGGATGAATATTTTCGCTGCTGTTTATGATGAGTCTGCCAATCAAAGCATTTTTGACATGTCTCTAAATAGTGGGCGCCAGTTAGTTTTTCTTGGTTCTTCCATTATTCTAATTATTGCCATTATGGTGGTAGACTTTAAATTCTACGACACCTTTGGCTATTTTATCTATGGCGGCATCATCTTGCTGTTAGTTTTCGTATTGTTATTTGGGCGAGAAGTTGCGGGTTCTCAATCTTGGTTCGAACTGGGACCAATCAGGCTCCAGCCATCTGAATTTGCCAAATTTGCTACCGCAATTGCTGTAGCGAAATTTATGAGTTCTACAGGATTTAAAATCGATAGATTAACAAATCAAATCATCTTATTTATCATTATTGGCCTGCCGGCAGTGCTCATTATACTTCAAGGTGATACTGGCACGGCACTTGTATATAGTATTTTTGTTTTCGTCTTCTTTAGAGAGGGCATGTCTCCAACACTATTAATATTAGGTGTAGCTAGTGCAATCATTTTTATTTTAACATTACTCGTACCTAATCATTTGTATTTATACATAGGAATAGTGGCAATAGGTGCGGTTGTTTTAATCTTTATTCGTAAGAAAACGATAAAGATGATTGTATTGGTAGTAGCCGGAGTGCTTATCGTCTCAGGTGTTATCCGAAGTGTGGATTACATCATCACAGAAGTATTGAAACCACACCAACAAAACCGAATTAAAGCATTGATCAACCCAGATGCTGATCCACTGGGGTATGGTTGGAATGTTACTCAATCAAAAATTGCTATTGGGTCGGGGGGGTTTGCAGGAAAAGGATTTTTAAATGGAACTCAAACTAAGTTCGATTTTGTGCCAGCACAAAGTACTGACTTCATATTCTGCACCATTGGCGAGGAGCATGGCTGGATTGGAAGCCTAATTACGATCGGGCTTTTTGTCGTACTGCTGCTGAGAATTATACACATAGCTGAACGGCAAAAATGGCGTTTCGCTCGAGTATATGGATATAGTGTAGCCTGTATATTGTTCTTTCACTTTGCAGTGAATATTGGAATGACGATCGGTCTTTTTCCTGTTATTGGTATACCTTTGCCTTTATTTTCATACGGTGGCTCGTCACTTTGGGGATTTACAATATTAATATTCGTGCTTGTAAAGTTGGATGCGCATAGGAGCCAGGTGTTAATACATTAGCCCAACCTTTTATTTATCAGCTCCACAAATTCTTCAAACTCTTCACCTTCTATATTCCAATGAGGAAATTCCTGATAGATGTGATCTAACGCCTGTTTTCTATCATTACATTCATCAATAAAAGTTAATGTCTTTTTCATTAATTCCTCATCTCCATTAAATAAGGAATTCTGAAACATAAAGCGCTGGTTGATGGTCAGGCCAGACGCCATACTTTCTAAAGATGATTGCTCATGAACCTCAGCAATAGTAGGTTCATTACTAGCTAGAGTGTCATTTAATGTGTCCTTAGGCTCACTAACTTCTGGCTTCATTTCTTGTTCTGCAGACGTTGCTGAAACTGGCTTAGAGGAGCCACCGTAAATATCCGATTCAGTAAGAGGCTCAACATCGTTAAATAAATCGTAGAAAGCATCTATTTCTTCAGGACCGGATTCAATTTCATGGAGAACTTCTGCCAGCATAGAAGGGTAGCTGCTTTCACCAGCTTTTTGGGATTCCATTTTTTTGATAATCATCTCCAGAATATTGCCATTCACCTTCACATATTTTTGTGTCGACTTTAAATTATCCACTGTAATATCACCGCTATAATGGTAGGAAAGATGTTCGTAGTAGTCGAAAGGTGAAAAGATGAGTAAAATGCTTTCCTCAACAGCCTTTTCTAAAAGAGGGGCAAAAGCTTCCTTTTTAACAGAAATATGTCTTGAAAGTACATTCATAAATGACTTTAAAGCCTCTTGCACCTTTGGCGATCGGTAATCAAAATAGGGGCTTTTCAGATTATCTATTTCTTTTTGCCAGGCTTCAAACAATCCTTTGACAACAAAGGAGTTAACTTGATTAATGCCAGTAACCTTTTTTATTTGTTCACCATTAATCGAATCGCTATTGGAAAATAGATCATTTATAATGGTAGATGAAAACCTCTTACTGTAGCTCTTAATTCCCTTTCTATTAAGAATGTTATCCATATTTAGTATGCCCTTTAAGAAAACTGTTTATTTGCAATTATGGTGAAAATTACGATTTCTAACCTCAATAACCTTACAATTCAGAGTAACGATAACACGAAACCTGTGTTATCTATCCTTCAGGATAATTTTATCGATTGGATGTATGCTTGTGGGGGAAAGGGAAGATGCACCACCTGCAAATTTAAAGTACTTAGTGGCGGAGAAAATCTTTCACCAATTACCGATTCTGAGCAGAAATTTGCGGATATGAACAGACTTAATCTTCAATCAGAACGACTATGTTGTCAGGTGAAGCTGGAAAAAAATGAAGTGAAAATTGAAGTGCCGGAAGAATCAAAGTTACCACACTTGGATTATACTTATTGAATGAACTCACCTACTATTTAAAAAAATATATTTTTGCAGGATGTTTATTGAGCCACATTTAGGGAAGAGCAATAAATCCGGGTGGATTGAGGTAGTGTGTGGCTGCATGTTTTCAGGTAAAACAGAAGAGCTTATACGCAGGTTAAATAGGGCAATCATAGCAAAACAGAAAGTCGAAATTTTCAAACCAAAGGTTGATACGCGATATGATAAAGAGCATGTTGTTTCTCATAATGAAACGTCAATCCGCTCAACTCCTGTTAATTTTGCCAATGACATTTTATTACTAGCAGGTAACTGTGATGTAGTTGGTATTGATGAAGCACAATTCTTCGATGATCAACTCGTTGATGTATGTAATAAATTGGCGAATAGTGGAAAGCGAGTAATTGTGGCAGGGTTGGATATGGATTATGAAGGTAAACCATTTGGCCCAATGCCTAACTTGTTAGCCGTTGCTGAGTTTGTGACGAAGGTTCATGCTATTTGTGCAGATTCGGGAGAGTTGGCGTCATTCAGCTTCAGATTAGCAGCAGATGAAAAACAGGTTTTATTAGGTGAGAAACAGGAATATGAAGCACGAAGTAGAAGGAGTTTTTTCGAAGGCATGAAAAAAAGGAAATGAAACACGTTATTTTAATAGTATTCTTTTTCCAGCCATTTTTAATAAATGCTCAGTACAATATTCCATTAGGCACATGGCGAACTCATTTTTCTTACAATCGGGTTAATCAGGTACTGGTAGAAGTAAATCGTGTCTTTGCAGTAAGCGATAATGGCCTTTTTGTATATGATAAGGAGGATGGCTCTTTAACAACTATTTCAAAAATCAATGGGCTGCAGGAAGATGGCATCTCAGCCATCGGTTATGATGAGACTTCAGATAAACTACTGATTGGCTACCAATCAGGCAATATAGATGTATTAGATGGTAATACGATAATTAATCTTGATTTGGTGAGTAATTCTCAGGTACTAGGCTCTAAGAAAATAAACCATATTGTTACAAGTGGAAATCAGGCATTTATTTCAACAGATTATGGATTATTAAGACTTAATCTTGAGACGATTGAAATATCAGAAACCTACAGACAGTTGGGTGAGAAAGCAAATCAAATTGGTGTTAATCAAGCCCATATATTCGGGGATTCAATAATTCTGGCAACTAAAAACGGTGTTATTTCATCAAATTATTCTAATGGCACCAATTTATTGAATCCTATTAATTGGAAAAGGGACTCTATTCCTAATGGAATACCGCTAGTCGAAATTGATTTTGTCACAGAGTTAAATAGCAAACCTATTGCTATAATTAATGATAATGGTATTTACACTTATAATAATGGCAGCTGGAATAAATCCCTGGCACTTGAAGGTGCTTCGCTGTCAACACTAAAGTCTAATGAAAATAAGTTAATTGCTATTAATGAAGGCATTGTCCAGCTAATAAATCCTGATCTCACAATTACTGAATTTGCAGATGCCACCATAAATTCACCCTTGGATGCTGATATAGACACAGACGGATTATGGGTAGGAACCCTCAACAATGGACTGGTAACAAACGTAAATGGCGCGTTTGAAAGATTTAATCCATCTGGTCCGAATACAAATCAAGTAGCCGATTTTTTTGCTTTGGGCAGTTCCATTATTAGCCTTCCTGGTGGGTGGGATAATTCATTTCAAACAAAAAACAATACTTCAGGATATAATACCTTTTCGCAAGGTAATTGGCAGTCATTTACACAATTTGGTAGTGAGTTTCTCGATATTACAGAATGTGTTTACTTCGCTAATACCGACTCCTATTACTTCTCTTCATTCGGATATGGCATTATGCGCCAATCTGGTGACAATCCAATAATTTTTTATGATCCATCAAACTCAAGTCTTGAGCAAGTCAATATAAATGAGAACTCTGTTTATATCACAGATATGACGGATTCAAATGAAGGGCTGTGGGCTATTAATTATAATGCAATACGGCCATTACATTTGTTCGATGGTTCAACCTGGCAATCCTATGACTTACCAGAGAATAGATTAACCCAGATCATTAATTCTACCTCATATATTTGGATGGCTATCGATCCTTCTGCAGGCGGTGGCATACTGGTTTTTGATAAGAATACAGAAGAATCAAGATTATTAACAGATCAGCCCGGCAATGGTGGGTTACCATCAAGAACGGTAAATGCAATTGAGATTGACAAAAACGGAGAGGTTTGGATAGGCACAAGCTCTGGAATTGCAACAATCTCATCTTTTACAAATATAATTGGCACAACTGTAGATGTTTTCAAGCCGATATTTGAGAATCGGTTTTTATTAAGGGATGAAGAAATATCGTCTATTAAAATCGATGGTGGAAATCGAAAATGGGTAGGAACTAATAATGGCTTGTGGCTATTTAATCCTGAAGCAAATGAACTATTGGTTAATTTTAATATTGATAATAGCCCTTTACCATCAAATTCTATTTTAGCCATAGATATTGTACCAAATACTGGTGAGGTATTTATAGGAACTCCGAATGGTATTGTTTCCTATCGATCAGATGCAACTGAAGCTACACCCTCACACCAGAATGTCAAGGTATTTCCTAACCCAGTATCTGATGAGTTTCAAGGGCTAGTTGGAATCAGTGGTTTGGCAGAAAATGTAAAAGTAAAAATTACGGATTCAAACGGTAGATTGATCTGGGATACTCGATCTGCTGGTGGTACTGCTTCATGGAATGTGATGGACTATAATGGAAGACGCGCATCAACAGGAGTATATTTTGTATTCAGCTCGAGCGATGACGGTGAAGAAACCTATGTGGCTAAATTTGCGATAGTTAACTAATGCTTCACAAAACCAGAGGAGTAGTTCTAAAATATTTTAAATACAGAGATACTTCTATCATTGCCAAAATTTACACAGAAGAATTTGGGCTTCAGTCCTATATAGTGAATGGCGTGCGTAGTGCAAGGGCTAAAGGCAAGATTGCCCTTTTTCAGCCACTTACTTTACTTAATATGGTTGTCTATAAAAAGGCAAGCTCCGGAATCCAGCGAATATCAGAATTGAATTGTAGTACACCATTAAATTCAATGCCTTATAATGTCGTTAAGTCTTCTATAGGTGTATTTATCTCTGAAGTACTTTACAAGTGCATAAAAGAAGATGAGCCTGATAACTCACTGTTCAACTTTATTCACAACACAATTTTGACTTTAGACCATCAGAAAGAGATAAACCTCAACTTCCATCTAATTTTTCTTATTCAACTTTCACATTATTTAGGTATAGGTATTACTTCAACAAATCAGTTCATGCATATTAATAATTCAGACAAACTTGAGAAATTGAAAGAATTGAGCAAATCAGATTATAATAGTAAGCATGCGATAACTAATTCATTGAGAAGAGCTATTCTCAATGATCTTCTTCAATTTTATAAAACGCATATAGATATAGCCGGAGAGTTCAAATCAATAGAAATATTACGGGCAGTTTTGAAATAAACGAACAAATATTGGCTGACTTAGATAAAGCGTTTAACTTCGTCAAATCATTCCAGAAGTCGTCTCAGACTTAAAGAAAAAATTTAACACATTGTATTTGGTAACTTCTTAAGAGTTGCTATCTTTGCAGTCCTTTTGCGGAAAAACCGTGAGAGAAAGAGCATAAGTACGCTTATAAAAGATTAAAAAATGTCTGGTATTATAGGAAAGAAAATCGGAATGACTAGCATTTTTGGTGCCGATGGACGAAATGTCGCATGCACAGTAATAGAAGCTGGTCCTTGCGTGGTAACGCAAGTAAAAAATGAGGAAAAGGATGGCTACAAAGCCGTTCAATTGGGCTTTGGAGAGCGTAAAGAAAAAAACACTCCTAATGCTTTAAAAGGACATTTCGCAAAAGCGCAAACTACTCCTAAAAGAGAAGTTATTGAGTTTAGAGATTTCCGTGAAGAATTTGAAGGTCAAATTCAGTTAGGCCAAGAGATTAAAGTAGAAGATGTATTTGCTGAAGGAGACTTCGTAGATGCAATCGGTACTTCAAAGGGAAAAGGTTTTCAAGGAGTAGTTAAAAGACACAACTTCGGTGGTGTTGGTCAGCAAACTCACGGTCAGCACAATAGATTAAGAGCTCCTGGCTCTATTGGTGGTGCATCTTATCCTGCAAGAGTATTCAAAGGAATGAGAATGGCAGGAAGAACTGGTGGTAGCAGAACCAAGCTTATAAATCTTAGGGTAATGAAAATTATGCCTGAGAAAAACCTGATTTTAGTAAGTGGATCCGTTCCTGGAGCCAAAAATTCAACTGTAATTCTTGAGAAATAATGAATATCTCAGTAACAAAATATAGCGGAGAAGATACCGGAAGAAAAGTTACACTTTCTAAAGAAGTGTTTGGTATCGAACCTAATGATCATGCGATCTATTTAGATGTAAAACAATTCCTTGCCAATCAGAGACAAGGTACGCACAAATCTAAAGAGAGAGCGGAAATCGCAGGTTCAACAAAGAAGATAAAAAAACAAAAGGGAACTGGTACAGCCAGGGCTGGTAGTATAAAGTCTCCAATATTCAGAGGTGGAGGTAGGGTTTTTGGTCCACAGCCAAGAAATTATACTTTTAAGCTGAATAAGAAATTGAAGGAGCTTGCCAGAAAGTCTGCCCTTACTTACAAAGCTAAGGACAAGAGCATTTCAGTGGTAGAAGACTTCTCTTTTGATACACCAAAAACGAAAGAGTATGTAAAAATGCTTTCTGCTCTGTCCCTGGATAATAAGAAGACATTACTTGTGCTTCCTGAAAATAATAAAAGCATTGCTTTATCAGGAAGAAACGTTCAAAACACAAAAGTGGTAAAG
>NZ_JAVJUY010000001.1:0-8273 GCF_040220315.1 Fulvivirga sp. | reverse complement strand
CCTTCTCAGAAGGCACTTCTGAAAACCCCGCTTTTACAAATTCATTAACACCTTTGTCATATTCGGTACTGGAAAGAGACATTTGTTCTACGATCGGATAATCAACCATGTTAATTACTACTTCAGGCATTTCCATTACATTTTCCAATGTATGCTTTGATGTATTATCTCTTATTCTCAGTGAGGGTGAGAAAATAAGAATGGGAGGGTCAACGCTAAAGGCATTGAAAAAGCTGAATGGGCTTAGATTTACCTTGCCCTCAGTGTCAATGGTACTGGCTAAAGCAATTGGCCGAGGTGCAACTGCTCCCAAAAGAATTGAATGAAAATATGCCACTGATACGGAATTGGGATCTACTGTACTCATAGTTGAAAAGTTAGATTATGGGTGTCCGCGCTGGTAACACTTGAGCTCTAACCTCTCCAAAACCAATACGTAAACCCGGTTTCTTACCAAAACCTTTAAATATCACTGAATCTCCATCCTTAATGAACGTTCTTTCTGTGCCATCTTCTAGCTGAATAGGTCTTTTGCCTCCCCAGGTGAGCTCCAGCATAGACCCAAACTGGTGAGCTTCAGGACCACTGAGAGTTCCTGAAGCCATCAAATCTCCAACTTGAACATTACAACCATTGATAGTATGATGAGCAAGTTGCTGTAACATATTCCAATACATATATTTAAAATTGGAAGTACTTATCTTTTGAACCAAGCCCTCGAGTGTTTCAATGTAAACTTCCAAATCAAGGTCATAATGATAGTCCCCCTCATATTTAAGGTAAGGCAATACCTCAGGTACTTGTTTTGGACCCGATGTTCTAAATTGAGATAAAGCTTCCAATGTAACAATCCATGGAGAAATATGAGAAGCAAAATTTTTCCCGAGGAAAGGTCCAAGTGGCACATATTCCCATTTCTGTATATCCCTTGCAGACCAGTCATTAAAAAGACATAAGCCAAAGATGTGATCAGTAGCATTTTGAGTAGGAATGGCTTCACCCAACAAAGAAGGCTTCCCGACAACAAAAGCCATTTCTAACTCGAAATCTAACAAGTTAGAGGCTCCAAAAATAGGAAAATTGGTCTCATTGGACATAATTTGACCTCTGGGTCTATGAAAGTGGGTGCCAGAAATAACAATTGAGGATGCTCGTCCATGATAGGCCACAGGCATATGTTTCCAATTAGGCGTTAATGCATTTTTGGGATCTCTAAACATACTACCCACATTAAACGCATGTTGTTCACTGGAATAGAAATCAGTATAATTACCAATTTTAATAGGCATACTATGAATAACTTGTGAATAATGGGTGAGAATTTCATCTTTGTCCAGTTGATTTTCTAGTAATCCAGCATTGGAATTTATTGTAAAAATTGTTTGTATACTTTCTCTTACTTTGCTTGTAATGGGTTTACCAAGTGAAATAAAATCATTCAGAAATTCCCTCTGAAAGATTCCTTGAGGTAACCCAAGCTCTTTCAAATATCCTTTTGCTTGTAACTTTGCTAAGTTGATAATCTGATTCCCAATTCTCGTTGTAACACTGAAATGATTATCTTCTTTGATAATACCAAATGGAATATTCTGAATAGGAAAATCAGAATCAGTGCTAACCGTAATCCAGGAGCTTTCTACCATTTTATAATGTTCCTCTTAGTTCCTGCTCTCTTTCTATTGCCTCAAAAAGCGCTTTGAAATTCCCCTTTCCAAATGACTGAGCACCTTTTCTTTGGATGATCTCAAAAAAAACAGTAGGTCTTGGTTCGATAGGTTTAGTAAAGATCTGCAATAGGTACCCTTCATCATCCCTGTCAATTAATATACCTAGTTTTTTTAGAGGCTCAAGATCCTCATCAATTTCACCAACTCTGTCAAGAACACTATCATAGTAGGTTGAGGGTACTTTTAGGAACTCAACCCCTCTTTCTCGCATGGCAGTCACAGTATCAATGATATTGTCAGTTGCGACGGCTATATGCTGGACACCTGCTGCACCTTAAAAATCAAGATACTCTTCTACCTGTGACTTCTTCTTTCCTTCTGCCGGTTCATTAAGTGGGAATTTGATACGTCCATTACCATTACTCATCACCTTGCTCATCAAGGCTGTGTATTCAGTTGAAATATCTTTATCATCAAAGGAAATCAACTGGGTAAAACCCATAACATTTGCATAAAACTGGACCCACTTGTTCATTTCATTCCAGTTAACATTCCCAACCATGTGGTCTATATACTTCAACCCTATGGGTGAAGGATTATAGATGGATTCCCAACTTCTAAATCCTGGCATGAAAATCCCAAGGTAATTTTTTCGTTCGACAAAGAGATGTACGGTCTCACCATATGTTCTAATACCTGATATTACTATTTTACCATTTTCATCTTTTCTGACCTCAGGTTCAAGAAATGGTTCAGCACCTCTTTTCACAGTTTCATTGAACGAATAGGTAGCATCATCAACCCAGAGCGCGATTACTTTAACTCCATCTCCATGCGCATCAATATGGGCACCAACAGGTGTTCCCTCTTTTAATGGAGAAGTTAATACCAACCTGATTTTATCCTGTATTAACACAAAAGATTCATAATCTTTATTACCTGTTTCAAGGCCCGAATATGCCAAAGACTGAAACCCCAAAGCTGTTTTATAAAAATGAGCAGCCTGTTTACAATTACTTACATATAGTTCTATGTAATCCGTACCATTTATAGGCAAGAAATCCTGAGCGTCTTTAAAGATCTTTTTGATCGGAGAGGATTGTGTTGACATTTCTCTATATTTAATTATTCTATCCAGCTTTTATAGTAATCACCAGCATCTATTTTTAAAGCTTCTTCCGTTACCATCAAAGGAGTAAATGTATCCACCATGACTGCTAGCTCTTCTGTTTTGGTTTGCCCAATACTTCTTTCAGTTGCACCTGGATGTGGTCCATGTGGGATGCCAGCCGGATGAAGAGTGATGTTACCTTTACCTATATCATTTCGACTCATGAAATCACCATCAACATAATAAAGTACCTCATCTGAATCGATATTACTATGGTTGTAGGGTGCAGGTATTGATTCAGGATGATAGTCATACAATCGAGGCACAAACGAACAAACAACAAAGGCATCAGTTTCAAATGTTTGATGTATTGGAGGAGGGAGATGAACTCTTCCTGTAATGGGCTCAAAGTCATGAATGGAAAATGCATATGGATAATTATAACCATCCCATCCCACTACATCAAATGGGTGATATGCATAGATGTATTCATGAATGACCCCCTGTTTCTTGACCTTAATCATAAAGTCTCCTTTCCTATCAAGCGTTTCCAGGTATTCTGGTTTTCTAAAATCCCGCTCGCAATACGGGGAATGCTCCAATAGCTGTCCAAACCAGTTTCTATAACGTTTAGGTGTATAAATCGGACGATGCGATTCGAGGATTAGCAAGCGATTTTCTTTGCTATCAAATTCGAGTTGATAGATCACCCCCCTTGGTATAAGTAGATAATCACCATAAGAAAAGCTGAGATTGCCCAGTTGAGTTTTTAATTCTCCCTTACCCTGATGAATAAAGATTAATTCATCACAATCTGCATTTTTATAGAAATATCCCTGCTGACTATTTTGAGGAGCCGCCAGGACAATATGGCAATCTGCATTTGTCAAAATAATCTTCCTGCTATCCAGGTAGTCCTCAACCGGTTTAATATTGAGCCCTTCCAATCTTAAAGACTTCATATTTTTAGCTACAGCTATCCTGGGAGTTACATCATAGGATTTATTGATCCTTTTTACCTGAGTAGGTCTATGGAGATGGTATAATAGGGAAGACATCCCATCAAAACCAATGGTTCCAAATAGCTGTTCATAGTGTAAATCACCGTTTTCCTTTCTGAAAGTGATATGACGCTTATGAGGTATGCTTCCGAGTTTATAATATTGAGGCATATTGATAAATAGCTAATCGTTAGTTCATTAATAACTTCAATGCATAATCATATGCAGTATTTGTCAACTTTGTCTTAGAGCTATTCCTTTGTCGGATTTTCTCTAACGCTTTCCTGATGGTATCAGATGTATCGTGGAAAATATTTTCATCAGACATATTAACTTCACCAGACATCAGGTAGGCAAACACTCTTGCCATTCCACAACTGGCAATGAAATCCGGAATTAATGCAACACGTTGATCTGCATATTCACTAACCGGACCATAAAATGTTTCCTCATCGGAAAAGGGTACATTTGCTCCGCATGAAATTACTTCAAGACCCCGGGCAATCATATTGCCTACCTGACCTTGTGTAACAATCCTGGAAGTGGCTGCCGGCACAAATACTTCAGCTTTTACTTTCCAGATAGCTTCATTAATAGTGACGAACGGAATAAGTTCATGGCTTGAGAGTTGGTTGCCGGTTCTATTTACAAAAAGTTTTGTTATTTCCTCAAAAGTGAATCCTTCTTCCTTAATTAGACCTCCCGATAGATCTATTATTCCAACAATTTTAACACCAAGCTGCGCTAAGAAAAATGCAGCTGCTGCACCAACATTTCCCCATCCTTGAATTATCGCCTTTTTTTTGGTAAAGTCACCTCCCCAAAGATTGTAGTAATGTCTCACCGCTTCTGAAACTCCATAACCAGTAATGAGTTCTGCCACCGTATATCTTTTTCTCACATCAGGAGAATACATTGGATCTTCAACTACTTTAATAACACCAAAACGCAGCTGACCAATCCTATTTACTGTCTGAGCTGCTGTGGGTTGGAAGTGACCCGTAAATATTCCTTCTTGTGGATGCCAGATGCCATTTTCTTCAGTAATAGGTATTACTTCATTAGTTTCACTTATATTTAGATCACCTCCTGTTCCATAATAATATTTTAACAATGGTTTGATTGCGGTATACCACCGTTTCAAAACTTCACTTTTTCTGGGATCAGAAGGATCAAAATTTATTCCTGATTTGGCACCCCCAATTTGAGGACCGGATATGCTAAACTTGATTTCCATTGTTTTAGCTAATGACTCCACCTCTTTCTTATTTAACCCTTTTCGCATTCGAGTACCACCTCCTGCAGCTCCTCCTCTAGTAGAGTTTATTACCACCCATCCTTCAGCATCAGTTTCTGAATCATGCCACTCAAAAACTATTTCAGGTTTTTTCGATTCAAATTGAATAAGTAGATCTTTCATGTTAAGAATTAATGGAAGTCAAAACTAAAATCTGGATCAGATCGAAAAAATATATATTCTATAATAATATAATATTCTAGAATATTAATATAGTATATGTTCACTATAATATATATTTATTCTTTATTTGACATATATTATAACATAAAGTATAATAATATTCTACCATGGCTCAATTAGATAAAATAGATATTCAATTATTAGAGATTCTTCAACAAGAAGGAAGAATTACAAACAAGGCTCTTGCAGAACAAATGGGACTTTCAACCACACCTGTATTTGAACGCATGAAAAGACTTGAAAAAGCAGGTATAATAAAAAGATATGTTGCTCTGCTAAATGCTAAAAAAATTAATAAGAATCTTGTTGTTTTTGTCTTTATCTCTCTCAAAAACCATACACGTTCCTATCTTGAAAAATTTGTTGAAGAAAACAGACTTTATAATGAAGTGCAAGAAATCTATCACATCGCCGGAGACTTTGACTATCTATTAAAAATAAGTACCACGGATATGGATTCCTTCCAAACTTTCATCATTTCTAAGCTATCAATAAATTCCAATATTGCGCATGTTAAGAGCCAATTTGCACTTTCACAGGACAAATATACTACTGCATACAAGTTGAGTTAAATTGAGTTAGCCTTATGGTATGCCTTAATAATGCTTTCAAGCGCTTCCGGATTACGCATAGTTTCCAGATTTATTTTATTACCCATTCCCATTAAAGCTTTTTTAACAGGAACCTCCATCTTCTTTCCATTAATAGTATAGGGAATGTCTGAAACTTTAAAAATCTGATCTGGAACATGTCTTGGAGAGCATTGTTTTTTGAGTACTGCTTTTATTGTTTTGATAATTTTTGCTATATCAATATCGTCTTCTGTGACGATAAATAAGGGCATCACATCGTCTCCATTTGACTTTTCAATATTCACAACCAGACTGTCTTTTATACCTTCAATATGATCTAATACAGCATATATTTCTGATGTTCCTATCCTGATGCCCTTTCTGTTAAGTGTGGCATCAGATCTCCCCTGAATCAGAACCGCGCCATTTTCCAGGATATTTACCAAATCCCCATGACACCATTTGTTCCTGAAATATTCGAAGTAACTTGATTTATATAGTTGATTTCCTGGATCATTCCAGAAATATATGGGCATGGATGGCATTGGTTTTTCAATGACCATCTCACCTAGGTTACCGAATATTCGATTACCAGCCTCATCATAAGCAAAAAGTGCGCAACCTAAAGCCCTGACCTGAATTAGTCCTTTATAAACAGCTTCCGTGGGACAGCCTCCGACAAAGGCAGTACATACATCAGTCCCCCCACTCATAGAAATAAGCCAGATGTCCTCTTTAACATTTTCATAAACCCAATCATATACCTCAGGCGGAAGTGGAGCTCCAGTAGAGCTGATAGATCGCAGTGAACTTAAATCAAAATTTGCTCCAGGCTTTAAATTCCTTTTCATACAAGCAACCAGAAAGGGAGCACTTATACCAAAATGATGAATAGGTAACTTTTCAGCAAGAGACCAAAGAGCACCTAAATTGGGATAACTGGGACTTCCGTCAAATAAAAGAGGAATTGCTCCCAATAACATACTAGCCGGAAGAAAATTCCACATCATCCAACCAGTAGTTGTAAACCAGAAAAATACTTCCGCGGGCTTTACATTATTATGAAAACCAAGGTACTTTAGGTGTTCAAGTAAGACACCACCATGAGAGTGAGTGATTGCTTTTGGTTTCCCTGTGGTCCCTGATGAATAAAGAATCCATATAGGATGTACGAATTCGACCGGAATAAATTTAAGAGTATCAAAATCACCTGTACTAACCTCTTCCCATACCAAAAGATTCTCAAGAGGTGGTATATCTTTACTCAAATAGGGAATAAGAATTACCTTTTCAATACTAGATACTTCTTTTTGGATCTTCCGAACTTCCTCTATCTTGCTATTGGCTTTGCCATTATAGAAGTAACCATCAGAGAAGAATAGAAGTTTGGGACTAACAAGATCAAAACGTTTAACTACAGTTTCTGCTCCAAACTCACTGGAAGCACATGTCCAGACGGCTCCCATCGAACTTGCAGCCATGAAAATGACTATTGCTTCAGGAATATTAGGGACGTATCCTGCAATGCAATCACCTTTTTTAATACCCTGAGCTAACATAAAAGCTTGCAAATTAGCGGCTCTCTCTTCAATTTCTTTCCACGAAATTGAAACTAGTGGACTAACCTCATTCTTAAAATATAATGCCGGATTATTGGTGTTCCTATTTCTAAATATATGCTGTGTATAGTTGAGTGTTGCTCCCTGAAACCATTTAGCCTCAGGCATTTTATCATTGGATAACACAGAACTGAAATCGGAATATGAGATTATATCAAAATACTCCCAAATATTCTTCCAAAAAGATTCAACATCATCTATTGACCATTTCCATAATTCAAAATAGTTTCTAAATATTAGTCCTTCTTTCTTATTCAGCCAAGTTTCAAACTTCTTGAGATTTGAACTCTCAATAAATTCGGAATCAGGATTCCACAGCCTTTCTGGAGATTGTTTCATTAGCTATTGTTAATAAGGAAATACAGGAAATACTATCGCACTCCAAAAGCTAACATAACATATATTTAAGTTTTTATAAGGATATGAAATATTATAAGGCTTAATTATGAAGGTTTTCTCAAATATAGTATTCCGAAGTTTGTTTTATCTCCTTTAAAACAAATGCCGTATTAAGCATACGAATATTTTCAATTTTGGATAATTTATATCGTACAAAATCATGATACTCTTCAAGACTGCCAATATTTATCTTTAGTACAAAATCTACTTCTCCAGCCATATGAAAACATTCCTGTACCTCATCTAGTTTTTGAACCTGAACTTCAAATTTTTCAATGAACTCTTCACTATGCTGTCTCATTGAGACCTGACAAAGACAAGTGACTGATCTGTTAATTAGTTTTTTGTCCAGAATAGCCACATATTTCTTTATGTAGCCATACTTTTCCAGTCTTCTTATCCTTTCATACACAGGTGACACTGT